>CAIWGV010000047.1 GCA_903912365.1 uncultured Alphaproteobacteria bacterium | reverse complement strand
GCTGAAGATGCCGAAAGCGGGGCCCTGACGCCCCCCCTAAAGGGGGCTCAGGGTGACGATTTCTCTTTCTCCCCCATAAAATTTAGATGCGTCAGCCCTGGCTGGATTAGATTACCCCCTTGTCTTTCTCCCCAAAAGAGATAGAATGAAAGCATCATGTCTTATGAGTCTCGTCGTCATCATATGATTTCTGGGCAGCTTCAGGCCCACGATTCCTTCAATGAAAAAATTTTGGAGTCTTTTCGTCGTGTGCCGCGGGAACTTTTCGTGCCGGCCCCTTTAAAAGAGGTGGCGTATGTGGAAGGAGCCCTTCCCCTTTCTTCAGAACGAACATTAATGGCACCGTTGATGTTGGCAAAAATTTTAAAGCAGGTACCCCTCCAAAAAAACCACTCCCTTATGATTGTGGGAGGGGGAACTGGGTATTCGGCAGCCATCCTCAGCCCCCTGGTCTCCACCCTCTTTTTTGTGGAACCGGAAAAAGACCTTATGGATCAAGCCAGGAAAAATTTAGACTCTCTCCATGTAGATAATGTTGTCTTTTCAGAAACACCTTTAAGGGCGGGGGTATCCCAGCAGGATCCCTTTCATTTCATCCTCATTGAGGGGGGTGTCACGGACGTTCCTGATACGCTCTTTCATCAATTGAGATCAGAGGATGGGGTTCTGGCCGCGTGCGTTATCTCAGGCCCCCTGCAAGGAGAGGTCACTTTGTTTAAAAGGGAGAATTATACAATTCATAAAGAAAAAATAATGGGAGGCTATTTGACCCCCCTGAAAGAATTTACAGCCCTTAAGGAGTTTGATTTTTCATGAAAAGGCCCATCCAAATCACTGTTCAAGAGTTGGCACGCCTGCAAGAGGAAGGGACGGATAAATTCTGCCTGTTAGATGTGCGAGAACCCGATGAACTTTATCTGGCCAGCATAGAGGGCACTTTGAATATTCCTTTGGGTGAGCTGGCCGCCAATGTGGATAAAATCCCACCTAATCTCCCCATCTACACCTTATGTCATACGGGGGTCCGAAGTTTAAAGGCCGCTTTTTATCTGAGGGAACAAGGGTTTGATGCGTATAGTGTCAAAGGCGGCATTGATGCCTGGGCCAAAGAAATCAATCCCCACGTGGGATTTTATTGAATTTTGTGGCCGTCGGAGTCACAGATCTCCATTTTTTCTATGGTTTCCGAGTCCGGGGATGCATAGGTCGCTTGCACCACAATAAACCGTCTGTTGTTGGAGATGGCGCCCTCAACCGGGGTTCCAATGATTTCCCACAGTCCTAGAGTACAAACGTCTAGAACTCCATGTCCCACGGCCCTCGCATAGTTTAGTCCAGACTTTCGAGCTGGCGCCTTATAGGTTTCAACCACTGTATCGTCCTTTTGATGTTTGGAACTAACAGGGTTCATCCCCTTCGCCAAGAGACAGGACTTTTTTTTTCAGTATTTAATATCTAGAGGATCTACCCCATCATTCTCTGCTGCTTTATGAACCTTTCGACTGAAAAATTCGCAATTCTTATTAGGTCCACAAAATAAATCTCCTCGGAATTCCATTCCGGAAGCTTATAGTCCTGGAGTTTCCCCTCTTCGTCTTTATAACAAAATTTTATTACCCCAGAAAGTTTTTCAAGGTAACTCGCACAATGTGTTTTTAGTTCTTCAATTACTTCTTCCGGACTGCTCTTTTTTTCTGCAGGCCCCATTTCTGAGGAGAAGGCCCTGGGAGAGGATAAAGAGGTATCTATCTAGGGTTCTACCCTGGACTAACCGAAGGTTTTTGTTTCAGTTTTTTTGGCTCCAAGCACCGGAAGGCTAAATTCTGGGGAAAGTTCCTGGTGAGGAGGGGAATTGGTAATTACACGAGTTTCTCGGTCCAGAGATTTCCTTTTAGTATTACCAGTCTTTTTAGGCCCCCTCTGAAGAGTGGAAGGATTGACTGGCGGTTTAGAAGAAGGCCCCGAACCGAGGACTGGCTCCTGAGGAGGAGGGTTGACTGGCAGTCCAGAAGATAGCCTTGAACCGGGAACTATTGCCACATGAGGACCTCCTACTAAACCGGAAGAATTACAGCTCAATTCCGTTCCAGAAGCTACTGTTTCAGAGGCTCCTGCAGAGTCAGCCACCACATTGAAAGTAGCTCCTAAACCAGGGGTGACTGGCGCCTCAGGAGCAGGGATGGCTTCTGAGCTGGGGTGCATTATCGGAGAAGAATCCCCTAAATTAAAAGGAGGAATTCCTGACCCAACAACAGGCAACCCATTGAAAGAATTCAAATCTATTTCAGTTACCTCATTTAGAAGAGCTACATTATCGTTTATTCGCTCCTTAGGAGTACTTGTATGCCCCCCATGAGGGGTAAGAAAAGAGTTTCTGGAAGGACTCCTTGGCGCGGCCTCACTAGTCGACTGATTCGAAACAATGGAGTTATCCTGGTCACTGAAATGATTCGTTAGTCTCTCTAGAAGACTATCCCCATTCGCGGGAGAGCCCTGAGCAGCCGTAAAAGCATTTATGAGGTTAGTACGGAGAAAACTTCCATCCGCACCCTCTAAAGGGGGGAGGGCATTTGAACTAGGCGTCCCTTTACGGGAAGGCGCCGGAATGCTCAAAAGACGATCTGCTTCATTCTCCGTATGCTTGGCTCTTTCTGTCATATTTCTCAGCCACAGATTCTGATCTAATAGGAGTGGTATAGACGCAGGGACTCGGGACCTGCCCTCTAAGTGGCTTCTGAGTCTTTGGTTCTCCTGTTGTAGGCTAGAAAACGCCAAAGTCTGAGCTTCAAACTCTGCCTTCATAATTTTTAGTTGAGACGTAAGGTTACTTTCCTCCATGATAGAATTAGAGGGAGAGTTTGTTATCGTTCCATAAAGAGTCCTCGGAGTCTCCGGAAATTGCTGGAAGCTTGAGGTTCCTTTCCCTGTTCTTTCTCTCTCAAGACTCTGATTTTTTTCTTTTAATTTTTCTATCGTCCTAAAATTGTCACAAAGAGTACTTTCGCTCTCTTCATGCTTACTAACCATCTCAGACAGCCTAGAATTTAATTGTAAAATTGTTTTTTCCTGAGCTTTGCTTTTCTCCTTTTCCTTCACAAGCTCCTTCTGGGCTTCCTCAAGCTCACCCATCTTTAAAGGGCTCCTAGAAAGCTCACTGATAAATTTTTCTTTTTTATTTAGTTTTTCTTCGAGCTTCCTGATTTCTTTTTGCGAAGCATCCCTGGCGCTCTCAAGCTCTTCTAGTTGCTGTTTCATCTCTAAAATTCCTTGAGTTTGGGAGGCCTGAACAACTTCATAGTTAGAGATCTCCTGCCTCAAAGAATTCTCCTGGATTTTGGTATCCTGAAGTTCTTTACTCAGCTCGAGAAGTTCCGTTTGAAGCCCCTCCCTCAAAATAGAATGTTGAATCTTTGCCGCTAGGGCTTCCTCAATTTCATTCCTAAGGTCTAAAATCGATGTTCGCGCTTTCTCAAAATTGACTTTAAGCTCTTGAAGTTCATCTTCTTTTGCTTGAAGCTCTTCTGATTGTTTTACTGGAGCACGGGAGTTTGATTCAAGGACTTGCTCCTGCAACATAAGGAGCTGGCTTTCAACGGCCTTTAATTTATCTTCCGCTTGCGCGTTAATTTCCTTAAGAATTTTGTTTTCTTTTGTAGTACTAAGAATTTTAACCCGTTTGTCTTTATGCTCTTCAATCTGTTTTTTTAAGTCCCGAAGTTCTTCTTTTACATTATAATCCTTATTAATATTGGAGTCATAATTTTCAAGCTGGGCCTTTAAGGCTGTTATCTGTTCTCTAGTCTCTAGAGATTGGGCCTCTATTGTGCTCTTCTCTGCTTTAAGTCCTTCCACAAGCTGCAAGATTTCTTGGTGCTTCTTTTCAGCTTCATCCCTGCCTTTCCTAAGCACTACCAGCTCGGCTGAGCTTTCTTCTCCTTCCCTGGCTTTTGTAAGAAGCATTTGAATTTTAGCTGATAATCTCCTTCTTTTCTCGTCAATTTCCGTTATTTTTTCATCGAACTTCGCATTTAATTTACCCAGCTTCTCATTCAACATTGATTGAACTTGCGCCGCAGTTCCTAAGATGTGACACTGAACCAACGCTTTTTCTTGAACAATTGCCTGGGCTTGGGAAGCAAGCCTCCCTTGTGTTTGAGTAAGAGTGACGCTTTTTTCACCAAGTTCTTGTTGCAACTGGGCATTATCAGTCTCTTGCCTACGAATACGCTCTAGTTCCTCAAAATTTTGCCTCGCCAACAAGGAGTCTTCTTGCAATTCCTGAGGTGTACGCCCCAAAGCTCTATAGGCAGCTGCGACACCTCTTTCTTTCTCTAGCTCCCCTCTTACCTGACTTAGTATATGAGCATTGGCCGAGGTATTACCATCAAAGACATTCAATGCCACGACTAGGGCAGTTGACAAGAGCAGCTTATTTAATTTCATGATTTATCCTTTTCTATAGAGACCAAACAATTCCTACTGAAAGCGTATTTATAGAGGGCCTAACCTTGTTGCTGCAGTTGACCCCATATCCATTTACCAACTGGGAACTAAACACTTGATAACGCGCATAGGTATACTCAATAGTCAGCTTTGTTTTTCCTGATAAAGATACACTCATCCCAGCTCCGGGAACGACCGCCCACAAATACTTTTTTTGGGTTTTTTTCTGTCCATTACTCTTAGAATCGAAAGTGAAACGGCTCTTTTCTGCCCCTAATATTCCATAGGCAATAACGGTTTCGTTTAAGGATGCCCCCAACTTCCCTCGAATCCCAAAAGCTATTTGTCGGGAGAATTTTTCCTGGTCCACTTCAGTACCCTCAACCTTATTCTCGTAAGTGCTCTTCTGAGGGTCAAATAGAAAATAACCTTCAGCGGCTCCATAGATACTAGAAGAAGAAAGAGCTTCATATCCCCCAAACACTTTCCCTAGAAACCCTTGAGAGTGCAGTTGTTTTTTCATAGATGAATTGTAGTTAACATCACTAACCCCAGAAACACTCCGTCCATTAAAAATAGAATACCCAGTTCCCACACCTACGTAGAAATTGGAAAAAGGCTTGGCTGATTCAGCTGCAACGGCAGAAATTCCTCCCACAAGGATTACTGAAGACAAAAGATTCAAATATTTATAGTGACTCATGTTAATCTCCTTTATTAAATTTATCACACCTAGCATCTACCACGGATACCTTAAAAAACATATGGCAAACAGCGCATGTGGTACATGCACTTTCTGCATGGACCGTTGGATACAAAACTCCATTTGAATAATTTCAAATATACATCTAGAATACTCTTATAAGAAAGGAACCAAACCCCATGAAAAGTGATCTTGAGACTGCCGTATTGCCCGAGGAAATCCAAGCCCTCCGGGAAGAGACAAAACCCACCTACCGGGCTGTATCCCCGGAACTTGAAGAGATTCTCTACAAACCTTTTCCCGTTCTAGATCATGGATTTGTGCGGGTTGTGGACTACATGGGGGATGATTCGGCCATTGTACAGGCTGCGCGGGTTTCCTATGGCAAAGGAACCAAGAAAGTGTCCGAGGATAAGGGCCTGATCCAATACCTTATGCGCCACCGCCACACAACTCCCTTTGAAATGTGTGAGATCAAGTTTCATATCAAACTCCCAATTTTCGTGGCGCGGGAATGGGTGCGTCACAGAACGGCGAACATCAACGAGTACTCCGCACGTTATTCTATTCTAGACAGAGAGTTTTATACCCCCTCCCCCGATGTTCTTGGCAAACAGTCTTTGGTGAACCGCCAGGGGCGAGGGGAAATTCTAAATCCTGAGGAAACGGAAAAAGTTCTCCACCTTCTGAAGCGAGATGCCTCTCAGTGTTATGACACCTATGAGAACTTGCTCAATGAAAAAGAAGGATGCACGGTGTTTAAGCCAGGAGAGCTTGGTTTGGCCCGCGAACTTGCCCGTATCAATTTGCCCGTGAATGCTTATACCCAATGGTATTGGAAGATCGATCTCCATAACCTGTTTCATTTCTTGTCCTTGCGGGCGGATCCCTATGCTCAGCATGAAATCCAGGTCTATGCCAAAACCATGCTGGACATCGTTCAGAAATGGGTTCCCAATGCTTGCGAGGCCTTTACGGAATATCGCCTAAAGGGCAGATCCGTTTCCGGCAAAGGATTGGCCGCCATCAAGAGGATGCTGGCGGGGGAATCTGTCACGGCAGAATCCATTGGTATGAGCGGTCGGGAATGGCGGGAGTTGATGGACGTTTTGGGGCGTCCCGAAAAATAAACGCCCCTTTTTGCAAAAGGGAGTTTACCCAGCCTCAAAAAAATGGTACCACTGGCATAGTTTTTGGATAAGGAGCTCCATGAAAAAGCGTATCGGAATTATTACCAGCGGCGGCGATTGTGCCGGCCTTAATGCGACAATCCGCGCCATCGTACATTGCGCTAAACTGAAATATGATTGGGACGTCCTGGGCATTGCTCGGGGGGGGCAAGGTCTTATGGGGGAAGTGGATTACAGAGACCTGCAGGTTGATTTTGACGGCATTGATCACATGATGCTCCAAATGGGGGGCACCATTTTGGGCACCACCACCAAGGGGGATCCCTTGGCTTTTAAAATGCCCAATGGAGAGGTTGTGGATCGATCTTCTGAAATGGCTCGCAATTATCACGCCCTGAATCTCAGCGGCCTCATCATCACGGGCGGCGATGGCAGCTTTAAGCTCATGTCAGAGGTGGCCCGTCGGGGTGACATGAAAATCATCGGCATCCCCAAGACCATTGATAATGATATTGGACTCACGGAGGCGCTGGGATTCCAGACCGCCGTATCCGTTGCCACAGAAGCTCTGGATCGCTTACAACCCACCGCTGCCAGCCACAACCGCGTCATGGTGCTTGAAGTAATGGGTCGGGACGCGGGCCATATTGCGCTTAATTCCGGCATTGCGGGCGGCGCGGACATTGTTCTCATCCCAGAGATTCCTTTTGAAATGGAATCTGTCACCAATAAAATAAAATCTATCATGAAAACGGGGCGTACCTTTGCTTTGATCGTTGTCTCCGAATCTGCAAAACCCAAAGGCGGAGATGCCTTGATGGTTCAATACAGAGATGGATCCAGCCGATACGGCGGTATCGGGAATTTCCTAGGCGCTGAGCTCAACAAAATTATGGATATTGAAACCCGCGTGACTGTATTGGGTCACGTCCAGCGAGGGGGCCAACCCGTAGCCCAAGACCGGGTCTATGCGGCCGCCTTTGGGGTGCGTGCTGTGGAGCTTCTCGCCGAGGGCAAGCAAAACCGCATGGTAGCCTGGCGGGATCGGGAAATCATCGACGTCAGCATTGCGGATGCCATTGCCACCTATCAAAATGTAGACCTCAATGGTCCTCTCGTCAGAACTGCTCGGGGTCTTGGGATCTGTTTGGGGGATTAGCAGTTTTCTCATTTTCGGCCTATTAGCCATAAAAATAGTTGCCTGAATTTCGGTGGTCTTTTTTTCTGAAAACATTATATAGCTAAGCAACTTTAATTTGAGCATAGGCAGGACGCAGCGACGCGTAGTGAGCCTACGCGAGCGAGGAGTAACGCATGCTCAGATTATAAGGTGCCGGCTATAGTTGTCCTCATAAGATGACCCTATTGAGCGCCTTTAAAATGTTGGAAGAAAAGAAAAACAAAGAACTTTATGATGCCCTCTCGTCAGAACTGCTCGAGGCCTTGGGATTTGTTTGGGAGATTAGCGGTTTTCTCTGACCTTCCCAACACACAACCCTTAAAAGCATTGTAATCAAATATTATTTACTATATATAGTAGCCATAGAAGGCTTCTCTACTTAATATATGGTGAATTATGATTATAAAATATCTTTTATTTATTTTGCTGTGCTTTGGAATTACCCTCTCCGCACAAGCTGCTGCATGTCCTGAGGAATACTTCCTCACAAGGCGGGACCTTATACAAACCATTAGAAGAAAGGAAGTTCTGCGAGACGTCACTGAACTTGAAAAGCCAGACGTCACTGAACTTGAAAAGCCATCAGAATTCGAAGAAATCACCAAAAGCATCTCCCTCAATTTAAAAACCAAGTTTTCTTTCGAAGACCGTAAATTGGCCCAGGAAACAGTCTATTGGTTAATTCGGACCCGACATCACTATATGGGAATGCCCGATTTGGTTTCTCATTTTTGTCCAGATTGGAAACAGGAGCACCTTCAATTTTTAGGGGCTGTGGATAGTCTCGTCAGCCAATCTTTTATGAATGATGACTTTAGAATTGAGTGGAAAACATCTCTAGAGCCTATAGCTCTTATAGACCCTAGAGATGCTTCAGCAGATCCTAAAGGCTCTAGAGAAGTTTTAGAGAAACGAAAAAAAGAAAAGGCTAAATGCACTCAAGATATTTTAACGAAACTAGAAAAAGATCTGAGAGCTTTTAACTCTGCTTTTGCCTTAACACAAGAAAATATTGGAACCCTGCTCACGAACCACAAAAATCTATTTGAAGACGCGCTTCATTTAACTGAGATCTTTGCGCCTCGCCTTACGTTAAGAACCTTAAAAACTTATCTAGACCAAAATCCTTCAGCTCCCGCAAAATTTTTAGGATGGGATTTTTCTGGAGTCCCTGAGCATGCACAGGATCTTGACAGTTTCGCTCAAGAAGAAAACCTTGCCGTGAGAAGTCGTGCACACTTAACAGAAGAAGGCACTATTAAGGTAGAGTATTATTTTCTTCCAAATACAGCGGGCCCTATAGAATTTTCATTGACTAAAAAACTTGAATATCGCCCCATAGAAAGGTTTCTCCATCAAGAAGCCCTGCCAGAAAAGAATCCAAAATATATTGACCTGATGAAAAAATGGCAGCACAAGAGCACGAGTTTAGTCACCGCAGCCTTTATTGACCGGATGAACAGCTTGCGACAGGAGGCCTGTGACTTAAGCAAGGCTTTCCAGAACCCCTCAAAGAGAAGAAGCATTTTTAAAAAAATGGCTGATCAAAGCCATATAGGAGCTCAGTGTGATTATGCTCATATGCTATTGAAGGGTCTTGGAGGCCCTAAAGACCTCCAAGAAGCCCGCACCTATTGTAAAAAAGCAGCAGATCAAAACCTTAAAGAGGCTCAGCACATATATGCCTTCATGTTAGAAAGGGGGGAAGGAGGTCCTGAAGACCTCTCCGGAGCCCGCGCCTATTTTAAAAAAGCAGCAGATCAAAATCATGACGGAGCTCAGTGTGATTATGCTCATATGCTATTGAAGGGTCTTGGAGGCCCTAAAGACCTCCAAGAAGCCCGCACCTATTACAAAAAAGCGGCAGATCAAAACCTTAAAGAGGCTCAGTACCAGTATGGCACTTTCCTATTTAGTGGAATAGGGGGACCTACGGATCTCCCTGGGGCGCGCACCTATTATAAAAAAGCGGCAGATCAAAACCTTAAAGAGGCTCAGCACATATATGCCTGCATGTTAGCAAGGGGAGAAGGAGGTCTTAAAGATCTTTCCGGAGCCCGCACCTATTATAAAAAAGCGGCAGATCAAAACCATACATTGGCTCAGTACAACTATGCCCTCATGTTAGCAGGGGGGGAAGGGGGCCCTCCAGATCTCGAAAAAGCCCGCCCCTATTTTAAAAAAGCAGCGGATCAAGGCCATGAAGAATCTCAACGCCTCTATCACTTTCTCTATTAGAGAAGGGTAACCTCCCCGTTAGGGAATGAAAAGAAGGGACTCTGTAAGCCTGGATGCCCCCTCAACAAAGACTTAATCCATTAGCCATGAAAATAGTTGCCTGAATTTAGGTGGTCTTTTTTTCTGAAAACATTATAGTTGTCCTCATAAGATGACCCTATTGAGTGCCTTTAAAATGTTGGAAGAAAAGAAAAACAAAGAACTTTATAATGCCCTCTTGGAGAAAGATCCTTCCTACGAAGGAATTTTTTATGTGGGGGTTAAAACCACAGGCGTCTTCTGTCGCCCCACCTGCACAGCTCGCAAGCCAAAATTTGAAAATTGTGAGTTCTATAAAACCGCTCAGGAAGCTCTCCTTGCCGCCTTCCGACCCTGCAAACGATGCCAACCTCTCTTGCATCCCGATCAAGCTTCCAAGCTAATCCTCACCCTTGTGAATGCCATCGAAAATAATCCTGAAAAAAGATGGAAGGATCAAGATTTTCGGGATATGGGAGTGGATACCTCAACGGTTCGCCGTCAGTTTAAAAAAAGATTTGGCATGACTTTTGTGGCCTACGCTCGGGCTCGACGCATGGGAATTGCCCTAAAACAAATCCGACGGGGAGAATCCGTAATCTCCACCCAACTGGGAACAGGATACGAATCCAGCAGCGGATTCCGAGATGCTTTTTCCAAAATCATGGGCGCCCCTCCCACAGGGTTTGCCCAGCACCCCAATGTTTTAAAGGCTTCCTGGATTGATACCCCTCTGGGACCCATGCTGGCCGTGTCCGATGAAGAGGCCTTACATCTTCTAGAGTTCGTGGAACGGCGAGGCTTAGAACGGGAGATAGAAAGACTGCGTTTCCAAACTAAATCTGCCATCATTCCCGGAGAAACATCTCCCATAAACTCCATTAAAAAAGAACTCCCACTTTATTTTGAAGGCCTCCTAAAAGAGTTTAAAACGCCCCTTCGTCTTCTGGGAAGTCCCTTTCAAAAGCTCGTATGGGAAGAGCTTTTGCGTATTCCCTATGGAGAAACCAGAAGTTATGCCGACCAGTCTCAGTCCATCGGAAAGCCCTCTGCTTGCCGAGCGGTGGCCAATGCCAATGGCGCCAACCAATTGGCCATTGTGATTCCGTGCCATCGAATTATTAACAGCAACGGCGATCTGGGGGGATATGGCGGCGGCATTGCCCGCAAACAATGGCTCATTGACCATGAAGCAAAAAACAAAGAGCCCAAAATATGAAGCGTTGTCCCTGGGTGGGAATCGATAAACCTCACTATGAAGAATATCATGATAGGGAATGGGGCATTCCCGTTCACGAGGACCAAAAACATTTTGAAATGTTGGTTTTGGAAGGCGCTCAAGCGGGCCTCAGCTGGGAAACCATCCTCAAACGACGCACAGGGTATCGTCAGGTTTTTTGCCAGTTTGATCCTCAAAAAGTAGCCCTCATGACCGATGAAGAACTGGAAGCGGTATTGAGGGATGTGTCTATCATCCGCAATCGCCTAAAGGTTTTTTCTGCCCGCAAAAATGCTCAAGTTTTTTTGGAAATTCAAAAAGAATTTGGGTCCTTTGACACCTATGTCTGGAGTTTTGTGGGGGGTGCGCCCAAAATAAACCACCCGGAAAGTCTTGCGGATGTGCCCGTACGAACATCGGACTCCGATGCCCTGTCAAAGGATCTGAAAAAACGGGGCATGAGTTTTGTGGGATCCACCATCATGTATACCTATATGCAGGCCATCGGCATGGTAAATGATCATGTAATGGGGTGCTTTAGAAGAGATTCTTAGGAGGCGCTTTTATCGGCATGATGGAGTGCCTCCACAACTTTTCGCAGTATTTCTTTCAAGAGCTTTTCATCTTGTCCCTGCACCATAATGCGCACCAAGGGCTCTGTCCCAGAGGGGCGAATGACCACCTCTCCTCCATTTTTATGAAGATGTTTTTCTATTTCTTTAAGAACCCCTTGAACCTCTTCTGTGTTCAAAATTTTTGGATTCTTCAGGGTCACATTTTCCAATAATTGAGGCATGGGGTCAAATACCCGACAAATTTCACTGGCTGGTTTTTTAGATCGCACCAAGATAGCCAAAATCTGAAGTGCTGCCACAAGCCCATCCCCCGAACTCCCATAATCACTGAGGATAATATGCCCGGACGGTTCGCCGCCCATGTTGCAGCCCCCCTCCGTCATGGCTTTCCCCACATAACGATCTCCCACGGGCGTCTGAATAACCTTGAATCCTTTGGATTCTAGAAGATTCTTAAATCCTAAATTGGACATAATTGTGGTCACAACCGCTTCCCCTTTTAGAAGCCCTTGCTTCTTCCAAGCCAGCGCCATCATAGCCAGCAGCTGATCTCCCTCTACGAGGCCGCCCTTTTCATCACAGATGGCCAAGCGATCCGCATCCCCATCAAGGGCAATCCCAATGTCTGCCTTATGCTCTAAAACTGCTTGGATCATGGACTGAGGAGAAGTGGCCCCCCGATCCAAATTGATGTTACACCCATCGGGGTGCACGCCTATGGGGATAATTTCAGCTCCCAGCTCCCATAACACCGTGGGGGCAATTTTATAGGCTGCCCCATGGGCACAGTCGATAACGATTTTTAGTCCATCCAACCGGAGTCCCTGAGGAAACGTGGATTTTATAAATTCAATGTAACGACCGGGCGCGTCATCCAATCGCTTTGCCCGTCCTAAGGTTTTAGCCGGCGCCAAATCACTATTTTCAAAATTCTGCATCCGCTTTTCGATCCGAGCCTCAATGGCATCAGATAGCTTATGCCCCTCAGGACCAAAAAGCTTTACGCCGTTGTCGCCATAGGGATTGTGGGAAGCGGAAATCATAACACCCAGATCTGCCCTTAAAGAACGGGTCAACATGGCCACAGCTGGCGTAGGAAGAGGACCCACAAGAATCACATCCATTCCCACGGAAATAAATCCCGCTGTGAGGGCGGGCTCCAGCATATACCCTGAAAGTCGCGTGTCCTTACCAATAACCACCACATGGCGGTGATGTCCATTACGAAACTCAAGACCAGCCGCCTGGGCAAGGCGCAGAATGATGTCTGGTGTCATGGGAGCGACATTTGCCTCTCCCCTTACGCCATCTGTTCCAAAGAGCTTTCGTGCCATAATATTCCCTATGCCGGTTGAGGTTCAGGAGCTATGGGACCCATATCCTCTGCTGAGGGTTTCTTCCTCAAAATGGGCAAAGAGGATTTCTTAGGCTCCCGCGGTTTTGGAGGTTCTTCCCGCTTGATTGACTTCCCTGCAAGAAGATCCTTAATTTCCTCCCCCGTCAGCGTTTCAAATTCAAGCAGCGCTTGGGCCAAAATTTCCAATTGCTTAGATTGTTTTTCCAAAATTCTTTTGGCCGTGGCGTATCCTGCCTCCACAATCTTGCGGATTTCCTTATCAATAGCTTCTGCGGTAGACTCCGACATGTTCTGAGTTTGCGTCACAGAATGACCCAAGAAAAGCTCCTGTTGAGACGCCCCGTAAGCCAGAGGGCCTAAAGCCTCGCTCAAACCCCACTCTGTCACCATGCGGCGTGCCAATTCTGTGGCATACTTGATATCGGAAGAAGCTCCCGTGGTCACCTTCTTTCGGCCAAAAATCTTCTCCTCAGCCACACGACCTCCCATAAGAACCGCAAGATGCGCCTCAAGACGGGCTATGGTTTCAGACAGTCTATCTCCTTCAGGAAGTCGCATGACCATCCCAAGGGCGCGCCCTCGAGGGATAATAGTGGCCTTATGGATGGGATCAGAATCCGGGATATAAAATCCAACGAGAGCGTGCCCTGCCTCATGATAGGCCGTGAGCTTTCTTTCTTCGTCACTCATGACCAAAGAGCGCCGCTCACTTCCCATCATGACTTTATCTTTCGCTTCTTCAAGCTCAGCCATACCCACAAAGCGCCGCCCTCTGCGCGCCGCAAGAAGAGCTCCCTCGTTCACCAAGTTCGCAAGATCGGCTCCTGAAAAACCAGGAGTTCCTCGAGCAATGATTTTTGCATCCACATCAGAGGCCATGGAAACTTTTTTCAGATGGACATTTAAAATTTGCTCCCGTCCCTTTACATCGGGCGCTGGCACCACCACCTGTCGATCAAAACGTCCTGGCCGCAAAAGGGCGGGATCCAAAACATCTGGGCGGTTTGTGGCTGCGATCAGAATAATGCCCTCATTGGACTCAAACCCATCCATCTCAACCAAAAGTTGGTTCAGGGTTTGCTCCCGCTCATCGTTTCCACCCCCAAGGCCCGCGCCTCGGTGACGACCCACCGCATCGATTTCATCCACAAAAATAATACAAGGCGCTTGTTTCTTCGCTTGGGCAAACATATCTCTCACGCGACTAGCTCCCACCCCCACAAACATCTCCACAAAGTCTGATCCAGAGATAGAAAAGAAGGGAACGTTGGCTTCCCCCGCAATGGCTCTTGCCAAAAGGGTTTTTCCGTTTCCAGGAGATCCGATCAATAAAACACCCTTTGGAATTTTTCCGCCTAAGCGTTGAAACTTTTGCGGATCCTTTAGAAACTCAACGATTTCTTCTACTTCTTGCTTAGCTTCATCAATCCCGGCTACATCTTTAAAAGTAATCTTGCCGGCTTTTTCCGTGAGAAGTTTTGCCTTGGAGCGACCAAATCCCATGGCGCCCCCGCGACCTCCCCCTTGCATTTGCCGGTAAAAATAAACCCAAACTCCAATAAAAAGAAGCATAGGGAACCAGGATAAAAATAACCCCAGAAACGAAAAATGATCGTCTTCACGACTGATGGCCTCTACTTTGACCCCATTTTTGGCCAAAACATTTGCGACTTCCGTTCTTTCTGGAATTTTCGTAATGAAAGACGAATCATCCATTCGCTTTCCCGTAACAGTATCGCCTCTCATGACAACTTCTTTAATTTGGTGGTCTTCCACAGACTTTTGGAAAGCTGTGTAATCGATGATTTGGCTCTTTGCCCGGCCACCCTCATCAATGAACATTTGATAGACCATCACGAGCCCAAACACGATGAGAAGTAACAGCCAAAAATTTCTTTGATTCATACTCATTTCAGATCTCCTAAGAACAGCATAGTCTACCCCTAAACAAATAGGGACGCAAGTAGAGAATTTCTAGGCCTAAAGCACACTTTTATGAGGGGCTCCTTCGAAAAGAAGGGGACCTCCACCGTCCCCCCCCCTCTCCAAAGGGTCGGGAACGTTTGTGCGATCATGGAACTCGTTGAGATGGGAATGTCTTTTTTCACCTGGAGCCAGCCTTGGGGTCCCAGCCTTCCCACCTCCAACCCTACCGCTTTTTCGGAGATATTCTCTATCCAAAAACGCTTATCCCACAAAAAGGGAGTCTGGCTAGAGATAAGCACTGGCTTAGCCCGAGCTTCTCGAATAACCAGGATTTTCCCCCCTATAAATTTCAGCTGACATCCTCCACAGGTGGCTGAAAGAGATTTCTCAAGCTTTGTAAGCGCCCGCTGAAGGGCCTCTTGACGAGGCAGATACTCAAGTCCCCCCATACAACGCAACGTATATCCCAAAAGTTTTAGGCTTAGGGAGGGAGGAAGGGCCGCCATAAATCTCGGGTCCAGCACCGCGTATCCCTCTTTAAAAAAAGACACATAGACGCTCATAGCCCCCAGTAAAAATCCCTCCTGCTCTTGTCGCTGAACTTTGTAAGTCCCCAATGTTTCCAAAAGAGAATCCTCAAAAAACTCTTTTTTTTGCCGTAGTTGGACCCGGCGAAACCGGAGGTTTTCATTGCTGGGATCCTCCACATGGGGATGATTTCCCAGAACCTGTCTCAGCTCTTCTTTCGTAAAGTCAAGAAGGGGCCTGAGAATTCTCACGGACTCAAATTCCTGGCATGCAGCCATCCCCGCAAGACCCCACTCTCCACTCTGGGCCTCCTGACGAATTTGAAGGGTTTCCAAGTCATCGTCTCGATGATGCGCCACCAAAAGATGAAGAATTTTTTCCTCTTTACAAGCCCCCAACAAAAGCTGATAGCGAGCATCTCGAGCCTTCTGTTGAATTCTGGAAGAAATGGGGCCATGAGTCCATTTTAAAATAGAACAGGGGATATCCAAAGCCTCTGCCCAAGTTTTTACTTGGATTGCTTCTTGGGAAGATTCTGTCCGCAACCCATGATCCACATGAAATGCCGTAAGGTTCCCTCCCCGGGCCTTTACCCAGAGGTCTGCAAGCTTCAGAAGAGCCATACTATCATTTCCTCCCGAAACTGCCACGGCAAGGCGGTGCCGCTCCTCGAAGGGCTGAAATCGAGCCATGGCTGCCTCAAACCTCTTTAAGAAGGGACAGAGGGCGGGGGAAGAGGGTGTGTTGGGGATATGCACTTTAAATCAATACTAAGTTTTTCAGCAGCCGCTTTTCGTTCGGACGATATATTAGGGTAGTCTGTTTGTATTTTGTCCAGCGTCGTACAGGCCTCTGGGGACTTCTCCAGATTTTGCAAACACAGAGCAATGGTCATGAGAGCTTCCGGTGCATGGGCCGATTTTGGGTCTTTCTTGTAACTTTCTGCCGCAAAAAACGCTGCTTCTTTATAGTTCTTGAGGTCATAAACAAGAGTGGAGAGGTGGTAATATACGGTGCTTGCAAGACTATGATCGGAGAATTTTTCCACAAATTTTCTGAGCAGTCTTTCAAACTTTACCTTGTTCCCCTGAATTTTATGAACAATGGATCTTTCATATAACTCTTCCGCCGTTAATTTTTCTAAAACTTGGCCTTCTTCCTTTTCCTCTAAAGAGGAACGAAACGTTTCCAAAGAGCCCACTTTTTCTTCCAGGGACTGGATATGCTTTTCAAGATCTTGTCGAACCTTTTTAAAGGAAAACTCGCTTTCCTCCAAACGCCCTACCAGAGATGTAATTTGGGTTTCTAGGGCAGATATTTTTTCCAGCAACAAGGCCGTAGCTGGAGTGCCTGTTGTGGGAGCGGAAGGATCCGATGCCTCCCCTTCTTCCTGGGGAAGATGCTTGTAAACAAAAGACTGCAGGGAATCCAGATCCCGCTTTATACGATCAATACTTTGGTTTCCCATTTCCACAGGGGCCCCTGTGTCCGCAAGCACAGAAGATGCCAGCAGCCCTAAAGAAGCCATTAAATAAGATATCTTTCCCATGGGAGTAGCATATCTGTTTTTGTATAGATTGTCATCTGAGGAAAAGAATCCCTCCTGATTTAAAATCTCCAATGAAAAGGGAAGAATAGATATTTAGATGTCTGGAGTTATTAGACCTCATGCGTAAGTCATCCTCCAAGGTGTTTTAAAAAGAAAGGAGATTTTCCCTTTCCCATTTTTGGATCAGACGGGAGCGAATCCATTTTTGAGGTTCACAATTCCAGCGATAATCTT
>CAIWGV010000046.1 GCA_903912365.1 uncultured Alphaproteobacteria bacterium | reverse complement strand
TGCTGTTTCTTCATAAGTTAACTTCTCTTCTTCCTTAATCTCTAGCGCTTTAGCTCGAAAATCTACTGAGTATGTCATCTGTCTTCCCCCTTAAATTAAATTATGGAAAGACTATACTCATTTTATCCGCCCTTGACTATAGACAGCCTTAAAACTCAAATAATCTGCTTGAATGATAGTTTAGAAGTTTGTGCAAAACGGCTTAAGAGTGATTTCAGTCCAAATTTAATTCCAGAAATTTTAAAGGATATTAACCATAGATTATTGAGCCGACTTAACTACACACCATCTGAAGAGACATCTCCTGAAACCACCCCCCCTGAAGTGGAGAAAAATTCTGATTTTCTTAATGAAGCAAGGAAGAGGGGTCTCCGAAATATAAGAAGGAATTTTCTCCCAATGTTGAGAGAATCGGACAAAGATGATATTGAACTAAAGTATGATTTTTATGAGTGTCACACGTTGAAATGCATATTTCAAGCTGAAAAAGCTTCAAAAATTCATGAAAGCTTTAGCCCCTACCTTAAAGACAGAGCAACAAAAGAAAATAATTCAAAGGGATATTTCTTGGTTTTAAAAGCCTATGTTTTAGACCTGGTGGGAAGCCCTCCGCTCAGTCTTTTGTGTTTAAGGAATGCCTTTGAGGATGACCTCAGCACTCTCCAACTTATGGAAATGAATTTTAGAAGGATTCTCCAGATAGATAGAAAAGAAAAGTCCTCCCTTCTACAAAACTTAGGCAATCTTCGAAGCTCATTAGAGAAACTCTCTTCTGAGGCTTCCAAAGAGTTAAGAGATAAATTTGAAGAAAAAATAACATCCTTGCAAGAAAAGATAGAAGAAAAAGAGACCCATATTTCTGAAGATACCGAAGTTTGGACAGCATATAAATCCTTTGTCAAAACTTTAGAACATAATTTAAGAGTAACAGCAGAACTTAAATCTCTTCAAGAGGAGGCTGAAAAGGTATTGGTCAAATTTGATAAAGGGCACATCAAACGGGGCCATTATTCAGAAACAAAAAGACAAGAAGAAGAGGCAAGAGAAGCGGCTCAACGTGCCCAAGAAAAAAGAGCAAAAGAGGGTAAACGTAAGGAAGAACAAAAAGCAAGACGAGACGCGCGCCTCGCAGAAGAAGCTCAACGAGCAACAGAAAACGCCCAAAAGAAAGCTCTGGAAGTGCCTAAAAAGGAAGAAGCGATAGCTGTGAAAGGAGAAGTTTCTATGCCTGAAGAAAAAACAATTATCCCGGAAAGCAACCTTGTTTCTTTAGCGCCCCTGCCTCAAGAAGAGGTTGCGTTTGAAGAAAGAATTCCTGATCCTTATGCTGATACGGATCCCGAAGTTCGTGCGGAAATTTTAGACGCTTTAGCTGAAATTCAAAGATATAACCAGGTGGCAAGAATGCCCGCAGCTGCAGCTGAACCTGCACCTGTAGAGCTTCAAAAAATTCTCCTTCCCCAAAGACAGCTTGATATGTTGGAAAGTTTCTGGACACGTCCTGCCTGTCTTTTTAGAGATGTCTCTTACATATTTAAGAATATTTTAGGAGCTACTTTAGAAAATAGCTGGGGATCGGTGCGGATTTTTAAATTTCCTAATACGCCTTACCGACATACCATCCATGAGCCTCATCCGCATCCCGATCTGGGTCCTCGGACGTTAGCTAGAGCTAGAGCATTTCTGTTAGAAAAATTAGGCCTATCTTTAGATTCCTTTGCTCTTAGAAAGATCTAAAAAACTTGAATTCTCGAGTGTATTTATTTGGCAAGTTACTTTTATCCAGAATACAAATTTTTCTATCTAAGAACTAAAGACGATGTGGAAATAGATTTGATTGTGGAGAGACCTGGTAAAAAAATCCTGTGCATAGAAATAAAAAGCTCAGATAATATCCAGGAAGAAAAATTGTCTTCTTTTATAAACATCCTAAAAGATATGGAAAACAGGGAAGCTATTTGTATTTCTCAGGAACCATGCGCTAAAAAAATTTGAGAGATCCTGGTTTTTCCATGGCAGGAAGCTTTAAGTAAGTATTTTACAAAGTAGCATTCAATTCTTAGATTTCTTTCAGGGATCCCTTCCGCCCAAAAATGCGAGCGAAGATGATGGCGAGGGCCCCATTGCACATGACATTTGTAAGGGTGATGAACGGATCAAAGAGGATATAAATGGTAGTAATGAATCCCTGCATGGGTTGATCAAATTCCATAAATCCTTGCAGAATGGGCATGAGGATCATAACGCCTCCCCCGGGAACGGCAGCGGCGGCGAATTTTTGTAGAACATAGTATCCAGAGAAAATGAGGTAGGTGGAGAAGTCTGGAAGAGGATGTCCGAAAGTTATGAGTGTTGCCATCATCAAAATGGGCATGGCAATGCCATCCCCAATAAGGTGAATGTTGATGGTGGCAGGAATACAGGCCTGGACAATGGACGGCTTCTTGGTGTTAATCTCAGCTCCCTGGAGTACCAAAGGCATGGTGGCTGCACTGGACATGGTGCTAAATCCCATGACGGCAGAAGGGAAAGCATTTTTTAAATAGTCTCTCCAAGAGCGGACTCGAAAGTTGGCAGCTACTCCAAAGAAAAGACCAATATATACAAGTTGTGCCACTACAACACTTATGAGAATGGGGCCATAGGATTTGAGAACAACTTCTAATAACCCTTCGTGCTGCATCTTTAGGATAAATCCAAAAATGAACAGGGGCATAAGGGGAACAAACATTTTTCTTAGGAAAAAATTTGACACGTCTCTTAGTTTTACAGCGATCTTAAGAGCGCGTGGATTTCGGTAATAAAAAAAGATGGTTCCCATGACAAGACCCGCAATTAAAGCATAGTTGTTGGGAACTTTGGGAAGCCTATAGTTGCCCAAAGAAGAGAGCGTCACATCATTTGAAATCTGAGATAATTTTCCAAGATAAGAAAGGCATCCATACCCCACCCCATAGGCGTACATGACACTTACGAAATTTGAGATTACTACGAGTCCCACAAGGACGGCAATAAAGAGCAGTACATTGTTTTCAAAGTTTGTGAGGCATGCAAAAATGTAGCTGAATATGATAAAGGGAAGGAAAAAAATCAGAATTTCTTGAAGTTGAACACTGATGGTGTAGAAAAGACTTTTATAAAACTCTGGAATGAGACCCCCAAAAAGGAACACTCCCCCTAATACTAATAAAAGCTGGAGAGGCAGATTGATTTTGGGAAGTTTTAAAAACATTTTCATTCTGTGAAGATAAAGAGAATTTTCTGATTTTGCAAAGGGTTTCGGGGAGATTAGAGTAAGTCATAGTCTTCGTTTCCCTGTATTCTTTTCTTTATGGAAGAAAAAATTTATGTTACCCTAATAATGAAAAATAAAAATCGGGCAACATGATAACAGGGACTCTGAAAAAAACCGTTTATTTTCTATTCATTTTTTTCGTAGGAATCCTCAGTTCCCTGCGTGCCGATAACAGTGTCTTTGATCCAAGCAAGGGAATTCCCTATAAGACTTACATTTTTGGACTTTCGGACTTAAGTCTTAGGTCTACGGTTATGTCAGAATCCATTCTGATCAAAAAAGAATCAAATATCCCAGAAAATTTAAACATTCTCAAAAATAGATCTGAACAAGATCTAATCAATATCCAAAAGATATTAGCATCCCATGGATATTATGATGCAGATTTAGATTACTTTGTGGACACAAGAACTAAGCCCACAATTGTTTATATAAAAATAAATTTAGGGGTGCGATATACTATTGGAGCCTTTAAAATAAAATCAGATCCTCCTGGAAATGCGCTGGTAATGGCATTGGCTCAGGATATTGATAAGATGGGGATTTCTTTGGGAGATCCTGCAAAACGGTCTCTTTTGCAAACAGCTACCACTAACGTTCTTTCCCATATGCATGATCATGGGTATCCTTTTGCTGTACTGAAGGAAGATAGAATTGTTGTTGATCGCTCTTCTAAACAATTGCAGGCAGCTCTTCTGATAAGTCCAGGGCCTCTGGCTCGATTTGGAAACACCTTGCTTCAGGAAAATGGCGGTGTTACAGGAGAATTCATCAAGAGTCGACTCCGGTGGAGCAAGGGAGAAGTCTATAGTCAGAAAAAAGTCTTAGATACCTTGCAGTCTTTGAACAATACGGCTCTCTTCAAAGAAGTTAAAATAACCCATGATGATCGCATAGATAATAATGGGCTTATGAATATGTACGTCAAGCTGGAACCGGGGGATAAAAATATTGTAAGGCCCATCATTGATGCCATCCCGGGGCTTGGTTTTGAGCCAGGAATTTCTTGGGAAAGGCGTAACCTTTGGCAAAAAGGGCACATGATGCAATCGGGCTTTAAATGGGGCCATCATGAAAAAATTGCCAGCGTAAGGTATATCGTTCCAGATTGGAAAAAGCTAAATGATACCTTTATTACGGATGTTCGTTTTGAAGATGATGGATATCCTGCCTATGCCAAAACGGCAGGTAGTTTGCAGTCCATGTGGCACTATCCTCTGTATCCAAACATTACAATCGGAGGAGGTGCCCGTTTGGAGATTAACAAGATAAATAAGAATCTTGTTAGTAAGGACTATCGGTGGCTCTCGATCCCCTTAGAAGTTGTGTACGATACGCTTTCAGATGAAACTATGCCCAGAAAAGGGGCCTTGGTTCATTTGGAACTTCTTCCCTACATGAAGGTGTTTAACAGCTTTTCCTTTTTCTCACAGGTTCGCTTAAGGCCAGAGATATACATCCCTCTTTCGCCGGATGAAAATCTGGTGTTTCACGGATCGGCACATTTTGGCTTCTCTCCAGGGGCAGGGCAACATATAATTCCGCCGGATAAATTGTACTACGCTGGCGGTAACGTTATGAGAGGCTATGCCTTCCAAATGGCGGGTCCTTTGGTGAAAAATATTCCCGTGGGAGGCAGGTCTGTGGTGACTCTGTCTGCAGAGGCCCAGTACTATTTACAAGAAGATTTAGCGGCAAGTGTCTTTACGGATTTTGGATCTCCTCAAATGAAGGATTATCCAGATTTCAAAACCCAGTTCTTGTGGGCCGTTGGAGCGGGTATTAAATATAACTCTCCCTGGGGCCTCTTCCACTTTGATATCGCCTCCCCCATCTACAAGCGCTCTGTAGACAAACCCCTAGTATTTTGTATGGGGCTTGCGAAAACTCTATAGGGTCTAATAAGTGATTTTCTTTTTCCGGGGAACCAAAATGAAGAGACAGAAAATACTGAATACACTCACACAGGCGCTGGAAAAGAAAGCGTTTGTTGAGCCGTAATTTTCCCAAATAAATCCAGCCAGTTTGCTGGCAATTAAGATATCTAGGCCCATCACCAGGTAGAAGATACCAAACGCGGTTCCTCTGATATACTGAGGAGATTCGTCTGAGATCATAGAGACGAAAATACTCTGCGTTGCACCGAGCTGTGCCCCCCACAAAAAAGTTCCTATTAAAATGACCGTTGGGCTCGATCCATACATCATGCAAATATTAGCCATAACCATGAACAGTATCCCAATAAGCAGAAGATCCCGTCGCTGGAACTTATCTGATAGAGCCCCTAAGGGAAAAGAGATGAAAACCTGTCCCAGATTGAAAAAGAGCAAGACAGAGGAAACATGGCTAATAGGAACACCCACCTCCTCAGCCCGGAAAATTAAATAGGATTCTCCAAAGTGGGCTAGTTCAAAAATCGATAACAAAAGGATTAGCTTCCAATATCCAGATTTCAACTCCAGAAATGATTTCCACTTTATTTTTTTCTCATGCTCACCAGTTTTGACAATCAGTTTGTTTCTATGTCTCGGCTCACGAACACCCACGATGAATAGAATGAGGGCGATGACGGAGGGAATAAACGCGAGCATGAAAAGAAATCTAAAATTGTTATTGGTGGCGGTCATGATCCAGATAACCAGGACACTTGCTACCACGGAACCGGCAGTTTTCAAGGATTTGTAAAGCCCGTAGGACGCTCCTCGCTGGTTAGGGGGAGCGAGATCTCCGATAAGGGCGTCACGGGGGCTTGCCTGAATCCCGTTTGCCAGGCGATCAAGAGATCGGATGACAATAACAAACATGACAGAGGATGAGAATACAAAGAAAGGTTTTACAAAGGTGGCGAGCCCATATCCAATACCTAAAACCAATTTTCGGCCCTGAATGAGATCACTTGCGGACCCGGCTAGAATTCGGACGGCATAGGATATGAACTCTACGAATCCATCAATGATGCCGATTTGACTTTCCGTGGCTCCCAGCTCAACCTTCATAAACATGGGCATTTGGCTAAAAACCATAATGACAGATAGATTCAGCAGGAATCCCGTGAGACCCAGTATCCAAATACTAGAAGGAAGTTTTAAAATCGTTTTTTCTTTATCCATATAAAACCTATCGGACTAAAAAGAAAAAACTGCCCTTAAATATTGGGACAGTTTTTCATCGGTTGTAAACGAGACGTTTTTACTTAGGGACGTTCACTACAACATTATTGCGGCTGCTGCTTCGAGGGGCCATATGGTTCCTTGCGTAGGAGTCTTCTCCATCTTCACCCACAACATTCACTGAGGAAGCATGCCTTTTTTGGGAGCCTTTTTGGAAAGAAGCGCCACCTGACTGATCCGCTACAACACGAGATCGGCCCTTGTCTCCAACCATAACCAAAACAGCCTGCCCTACGGATAGTCTGGGTTCTGGTCCTTGAACGAGAGTCATTACCCGCCCGCTTGAAAGCTCAACGGTGTATTCCATGCCATCCTGGCTCTTTAGACCTTTTTCCAAGAACGCCCCTCCGACAGCTCCGGCCGCAGCCCCGAGCACCGCGCCAACAACCTGGCCACTGCCTCTTCCAAACTGAGATCCCAAAAGTCCCCCGGCAACACCGCCCCCTAAGAGACCGGCTTGATTATCTCCTAAAGAATCAGATCCATTTACCTTTACAGGGCGTGCGGAAATAATAACGCCCCGATAGGTCTGCTTTACGGCCCCGGCTTCTGCTTCAGAATAATCGTTAGAAGATATGTTCTTAGCGCACCCTCCCAACAAGAGAGATGCCGCTACAAGTGCTCCTAAAAATAAATTTCTCATTCTTGAACTCCTTAAGATGATAAATCCTTGATACACTATCATAGCAAAAAAGTCAAAAATAAGTCGACTTTTTAGTTCAATTTCTTCTAACAAAATGCTAATATCGGCCAGAGTTGATAAAAAAATTGCGTAAAAAGGAGAGGAACTATGGTAGCAAAACTATTTGACCCATTGAAAAAAGAACCATCTGAAGAGCTTAAAGATAAAACGGCAGCGGTCGAGAAGTGTCAGGTTGTTGCTGATTTTTTGGAAAGAACTGCGGTGAGCATGGGAAATATCGTTGATCTTGTGAAGGAGATGGATGCGGAAGTTGTGCGTCTTAGATACGAAATTGCAGCGGCGGAAAACGAGTATCAAAATCTAAAGACCATCGTTGAGCGGATGGAAGTCCAGAAGCAGGGCTGAGCTTAGGGATTTGAAGGTCCTGCTCGGTCACTCTATCTCTGTCCGTTTGGAGATAAGTTTCAATATGGGGCTGAAAAAATGAGCTTAGTGCCGTCTTCCAGGGATCCTTTGCTGCCAGTACGTCTTCGTTGCAGGGCTTGGGACTAACTATGTTCCGGACGTGTCCCAGACCACCGAAGACTATGAAATTCTGCTAGCGTCTTTCTTGCATCTCATAAAGTTTTCTTTTATTTGATTTAGGGGCCCCCATACAAGTGATCTGGTAAGGTGCGATTCAAAAAGTACAGTGATATGGCTTTGTTTAGATTGATCTGATTAGAGCCTATTCCACCCAATCCTACCAAGATGGGTATCTTTAAAGCCCGTCGTATATTTGAGTCCATACCCGAGGGCACGGTCAAACCCGATGTGCGCTATCCAAATTATGATAAAGGGCGTAAATGTTGGGGCATCTAGCGCCCAAGCAAGAGTTCCCAAGAGCAGGGGAAGAATATAGGAGTGGGTCAGGTTATAAGAGAAGGCGCCTATTTTTGAGTTTACTAAATACCCTAAGAGCCCTATGTCGGGTAGGAAAAAATACAGAAAAAATTGACCCCAAGAAAATTGGTAGAAGTGGTAAACCCAGCAGCCTGCCATCAAGATGGAAAGTCCCTCTAAGCGCAAAACAATTCTGAGGCCGCCGACAGATCCTGGAGAAGTTGACAGGGGCTGGGTCATTTTCTACGCTACTGTAATCTCTACTTTATCCAAAAGTTTTTGATAAATTCTCTTTTCGATAAATTCTTCCATGGTGGAATAGAACAAAGCTTCTTTAGTTGCCGCATCGGGACGGTCTTTGTTCCAAGCCACATGGGTTTCCATATAGGTGTTCATGAGTCCTCTCACTGCCTCAGGGGCCAACTCTTGATCAGCTTTTAAAGCCTTCTGTACATGCAAAAAGAACTCAGAGGCGGAGAAAAATTCTCGGTCCTTTTCAGTTCTTACATTGGTCAAAGCTTTTACGGGCACATCATTTTTGAGCACATTGATGGCTTGTTTAAAAGACTGGGCTCCGCCTTCAATTACCACAAGGAAATCCCCATCTTCTGCAGAGAGAAGAGAATCAGAAACAATCACATCATCCCCAAATTTTGTAAATCCTTCATCCATGCCAAATTCATTGAACACCATGACATAAATGGAAATAGTATTGGGCACGCGGCATCCCCATTTTTCAAGAGCCACGATGCTGTGCCCCACCACATTTCCTAAAACGCGGTAGGCTTGGTCAGGGTGATCTTCCACATAGGCATTCAGAAGGGAATTTACATCTAATTGACCGCGATCCGCATTGAGATACCCAGTGAATCCGTATTCCAACATATGATCACCTTCAAAGAAGGGCGTTGTAAAAGAAACGGCTGCTCTGGTTCCCTCAGGGCTAAATTTATTGGAGTCGCCCACCAACTGAACAAGCTTTGGACTTTTCACCTTCATGCATTCCTGAAGGGCCTGTTTAAAATCCTTGAACGGAAGAAGAGCCTGTTTCTCTTGTCGAACGCCATAAAATAGAATGGGACGATCTGCGAGCATGTCTTCTGATACATGAATCAGCTCCTCACTAGGTTCTGTAGAGAATGTGGTCATGGCGCGTCTGAGACAGCCAGAGATTTCTGTCATATCGCTGGGGGCTGCATGGGACGGAATAACTGCAAAAGACAGGATTGCTAAAAATAACACTTTGAACGATTTCATTTTTTCCCCTTTCAATTTTACTCAACGAAAACAATCTATGCGTCTTGTTGGAATAAATCAATGGATTTTCAAACTCTTCTTGTTTTTCCTTCTTTGACAATTTATAAGAAAAATTAGAATAGTGACATACTTTCTGATATGAATATTAAAAATAAAGGAGTGTAGTATGAAAAATATTTTATGGGGTTTGGTCATCGTTCCCTATCTTGCTGTGGGAGGCCCTTTTGATCCGGCATCTTCTGAAATTCCTGATAAACCCTCTTTGCAAAGCATGAAACGCGCCGCTGGGTGCACGCTTTTTTCTCAATTTGTTGGGGGGATTGGCTCTCTGTTTGGAAATCATGATCAGGACTCCCTTGCAACTTCCAGGGTTTCCCATGTCGCAAGGGAGATGAAAAATCTTCCCCCAGAAATGCAGGTTAATATGTTGGCAGAAATCAAGGACTGTGGCCTGGCGGCTCAGTTTGCCTATGCGGTCGCCGTGTATCCTGGGAATCATCAAGCAGCAAGGAATTATTTTGGGCGCGCTGCAAAGAAGGGCTATTCAGAGGCTCAGTTTCGGTACGGGGGAATGCTGAAAAACGGAGACGGTGGTCCACAAGATTTAGAGGGGGCCCTTCGTCAATTCAGATCCTGTGAAAAAAAAGGAGACTCCCGTTGCTATGATCTTGTCCGAGAAGTGGAAAAGCTCATGGAAGAGAGTAAGCCTTGGTCAGAAAGGACGGAGAGGTTCTAAGCGGGATCATCCCAAAACCTCTTCAAACAACTCACACCAATTAAGCTCGGCGCGCAATCTTATGAAGGCGGAGCCAAGACCCACGGCGGCCCGGTCCATGAATACAAATTCCCTTGGCGGTTTTACGGTGCCGCTGTCTCGGAGCTTCTGAAACACTTGTTTTGCGATTTCTTTGCCTCGAATGCCATTGTAGTCTTCATCAATGGGGCGGATGCGGTTATCGAGGAGGGGACCATAGAGGAATTTAGCCCAGAGAGTGAGAGCCTCCCTTAAATCTTTGGTGAGATTTTCGAAACCCCAGAGGTCGTAAGCTTCTGCCATTTGAACCTCGGAGTTTGCCTTGAGGGCCCGGTAGAGGTGCAGGACGCCTTGGACGAAAGAAGGATCAAAGGTCCGCACACACCCAAAGTCAAAGAGATTGAGAGAGCCATCTTCTCGGAAAGTATAATTGCCAAAATGGGGATCACCGTGGAGAATCCCAGATTTATAAAAGGGGTAATACCAGGCATAAAAGAGATTTTTAGCCATGAGATTACGCTGTTCAAGAGGGACGTCTATCCAAGATAGAAGAGGTTGGCCCTCAAGATAGTCCATAGTGAGAAGGCGGTCGGTGGAAAGCTCTGGGAGGCCCTCAGGGATGTGGATCTCTGGTTTGTGAGAGAGGAGGTCTCGGAAGGTCTTTAAAGAAGCGAGCTCCCTTGAGTAGAGAAGTTCTTCCCGAAGACGATCAGCCACTTCTTTTAGGATTTCCTCCGTATCCAGGGGCCCTCGATAAAGCCGCAGGAGGAGTTTGACCTGAGAGAGATCCGCTTCCACCGTGGAGGCCATGTCGGGGTACTGAAGCTTACAGGCCAAGGGGCGCCCCCGAAGATCCGTGGCGGCGTGTACTTGCCCTAAAGAAGCGGCGGCGAAGGGCGTTAGGTTGAAAGATCCGAAGTTTTTCAACCAATCAGGGCCCAGCTCTGCCTTCAGGCGGCGTTTCACAAAGAGCTCTCCCATGCCGGGGGCTTGGGACTGGAGGGACTGAAAGTGATGGGCATACTCGGGAGGGATCATGTCGGGAACAATGGACAAAATCTGGCCCACCTTCATGAGAGGCCCCTTTAGATTGCCTAGAATTTTGGAGAGCTCGGAGGCGGTTTCATCGGGCGATCCTCCCAGTTTGGCTAAGAATCCAGCGACGGAGGTGGAGGTATCAAAATGTCTTTTAAGCCGGCCGGAGAGGGAGGGGATGTCCATCAGGGAAGAGCTTCAAGCTCATCGATCAAATCAGAAATCATTTTGAGGCCCTTGTTCCAGAAATTAGGATCTTCCGCATCCAGACCAAAGGGGGCCAAGATTTCCTTGTAAGAGAGAGTGCCACCGGCACTGAGAAGGGCAATGTATTTTTCTTGGAATCCCTCAGGGTTTTCCCGATAGACTGCATACAAAGAGTTTACCAAACAGTTTCCAAAGGCATAGGCATATACGTAAAAAGGCACATGGAAAAAGTGGCTGATATAGGACCAATTATTGGCGTAATCCTTGGTAAGGGTGATGGAGGGCCCGAGGCTTCTCTTTTGGGTTTCAACCCAGATCTCGCCGATTTCTTCGGGGGTTAGTTCCCCCTGTTTACGTCTTTCGTGAACCGCTTTTTCAAACTCACAAAAGGAAATCTGCCGCACGACGGTGTTGAGCATATCCCCCACCTTTCCGGCGAGAATAACTTTGCGCCGTTTTGGATCCGTGGTTTGGGAGAGGAGTGAATGGAAGGTAAGCATTTCCCCAAAGATGGAGGCGGTTTCTGCCAACGTTAGAGGGGTGCTGGCCATGAGATCCCCCTGTTTGGCGGCAAGAATTTGGTGAATGCCGTGGCCAAGTTCATGGGCAAGCGTCATCACATCCCAGGACTTTCCATGATAGTTCTGGAGAATGTAGGGGTGGACGGAAGGGACTGTAGGGTGAGAGAAAGCCCCACTATCTTTCCCGGGGCGCAGCGCCGCATCGATCCAATTTTTTTCAAAGAAAACCTGACCGATATCCGCAAGCTCTGGGGAAAAATCTCGGTAAGATTTGAGGACAATTTTCTGGGCCTCTTCCCAAGAAATTATACGATTGTCATCTTCCAAAAGGGGCGCATTGCGATCCCAGTAGGGCATTTTCTTTTTGCCCATCCATTTGGCTTTGAGTTTGTAATAGCGATGACTGAGTTTGGGATAGTAATCTCTGACAGACGTGATGAGAGATTCTACCACTTTATCATCCACCAAGTTAGCTTTGTTCCGGGACTCAATAGGGGCCTTATATCCGCGCCACCGATCGTCGATTTCCTTATCTTTTATGATGGTATTGTAGACGAGCGTGAAGAGAGAAATATTTTCTTTCAAAGTTTTGGCAAACACCTTGGCAGCCTTTGCCCGAGTCTTCGGGTGGGGGTCCATCAAAAGATTCATTATATCTGTGGACGTTAATTTCTTTTTATCAAAAGGGAACCGAAGCTCTGAAAAGGTTTCATCATATAACCGAACCCAATTGGAACAAGAGGGCCCACTTTTTTCATGCAAAATCTTTTCCATATCCTTTGGGAGCTGATGCTTTTTAAACGTCCGGATATTATCAATCCAGGGTTTGTAGCGGGCAAGCGCTTTAGACTCTTTAAAATATTTTTCAAGAATAGTATCAGGAATTTCATTAATTTCGAGGGTAAAGAAAAGAAAGTTCGAACCAATGGCAATCAGAGATTCCTGGGTGCGCTGGTAAAAGGAAACGCCTTTCTTGTCTGTCATATCCTGAGCAAAAACGAGACCCGCGAAACTTCCCAAACGCCCCAAAGTTTCTCCAAGAGCCTCATATTCTTGAATGGCTTTGGCCAAGGCTTCAGCAGATAAAGCAGCGACGTTTGTTTCATATTTCTTAGAAAAATCAAGAGAGTCTTTTTTTGAGGATTCAAGGTCATGTTGAATCTTAGGGTCTTCAATACCTTTATACAGATCATCCAAATTCCAAGAGGGGGCTTTCATGTTTCTCCTTGCTTTTTTCTCAAAATATTTATAGCCTTCATTCATGACTGATCACCAGAATACCTTTATGAGACAGGCTTTACAAGCGGCAACCGAAGGTGCTGTTCGCGGAGAAGTTCCTGTGGGCGCTCTTATTGTGGATTCAGAAGGAAATATTTTGGCCTGTCGACATAATCAAGGCATCCTTTTGAAGGATCCTACGGCTCATGCGGAAATGCTGGCCATTCGAGAAGCCTGTCAAAAAATAGGATATGAGCGTTTGATCGATTGCACTCTATACGTTACTCTGGAGCCCTGTGCCATGTGTGCCACGGCCATTTCTTTTGCCCGTATCAAGACCCTCTTCTATGGAGCTTTAGACTCTAAAGGAGGAGGGGTTGAACATGGATCAAAAGTTTATACGCACAGAACATGTCATCATAAGCCAGAGGTTCAGGGGGGAATTCTGGCGGAGGAATGCGGTAAGATTCTTCAGGATTTTTTTAAGGATTTAAGAAAGAAAAGACAAGACCTTTAAATTTTCCGTAAAAAGTATTATATGTCTAGTATGGGTAATGAGGGCTTTATGAAAGATTACGAACTATTAATTGCAGGGAATCCCGAGCTTCGACGGAAGGCGCAGCCCGTGGATCGTGTTGACGAGGAAGTTTTGGAACTTTTTCGTGAGATGATCCACGTTATGCATCGAGATGAGGGTTTTGGGTTGGCGGCAACGCAAATAGGGATTCATAAGCGCGTTATCGTCCTGGATTGTAGTGAAAGCTACTTGCCCGGAGACGGATACATGTATATTGTGAATCCAAAGATTTCATGGAAGTCGGAAGAGACGGATATTCAAGAAGAAGCATGTCTCTCTGTTCCTGGGCTCGGGGTTCCTGTGGAGCGTTCTTTAGAATTAAAAATGTCTTATTTGGACGAAAACAATGATGAAAAACTCCTTCACGCAAAGGACTTTTTTGCTCGAGCTTTACAGCATGAAATGGACCATCTGGATGGAAAGTTAATGATTGATTATCTGTCTCCTTTGAAAAAAAAGATGGCTCTAAAAAGAATAGAAAAAATAATGCAATGGAAGGATTCAGACGGGGAAGAGACTTCTATTAAGTAGGTGTAAATGGAAAACTTAAAAGATTTTCAAGAATCAAAAAACTTAAAAGAATTAGAAAATTTAAAAAATCTAAGAGTGGTCTTTATGGGAACGCCAGACTTTGCGGTTCCAAGCTTAAAAGCCCTTGTAGATGTTGGATGTAAAATTGCAGCGGTCTATACGCAACCCCCTCGATCCTCCGGTCGAGGCTATAAATTAAACCTTACTCCTGTTCACCGATATGCGGAAGAAATGGGATTTCCCATCCGTTTGCCTCCCACGTTGAGACCCATGAGTACTATTTCGGAAATTCTATCTTTTAAACCAGACTTAGTTGTGGTCGTTGCCTATGGTCTTCTGTTGCCCCACGCTCTCTTGAAAGGGGTGAAGTATGGATGTATTAATGTTCATGCGTCTCTCCTTCCCCGTTGGAGGGGAGCGGCGCCTATTCAGCGGGCAATTATGTCTGGGGCGAAAACCACCGGCGTTACTATTATGCAGATGGATACGGGTATGGACACGGGTCCTTTGCTAACCTGGACCAAAGTTCCTCTTGAGGAAACCACTAAAGGACTAGAACTTTACTATGATCTTTCCCAAAAAGGGGCAGAGCTTTTAATTAGGACATTACCAGCCTACTTGGCAAAAAAACTGAAACCAAAAGAACAGTTGGATCAGTTCGTAACGCTTGCTCCTAAAATTGAGAAAGAGGAAGGTTTTTTGGACTGGAGCGATTCAGCGACAGCTTTAGAAAGAAAGGTTCGTGCCTTGAATCCTTTTTATAGCACTTATTTTCATTATAAAGGGGAGCGCATTAAAGTTTTGGAGGCAGAAGTGAAAGAGCCATTTCTTTACTTTATGGAGGAGGAAAGGGGAAGGGCACTTTCTGATAATTTAGAGATCTCCTGTTCCTGGGGAATTTTTGTCCCAACAGTTTTGCAGCGTCCTGGGGGGAGGCCTCTCAACCGGGATGTTTTCTTGAGGGGGTTCCCCATCCCTGCGGGCGACACCATAAAATAGAGATTTCATGCAAAGATTTAAACTGACCATAGAATATGGAGGGGCTCCTTTCGCCGGATGGCAGCGGCAAGAAAATGCCCTGTCCGTTCAGCAAGTGGTTGAAGAAGCAATTTGTGCCTTTACGCAGTTGTCTGAGGTCCAAGTTTATTGTGCCGGCCGCACGGACGCGGGCGTTCATGCCCAGGGCCAAGTGATCCATGTGGATTTGCCCCCGCACTTTTCCCCCACGACGGTCCGGCGTGCCATGAATGCTCATCTGAAGGACTACCCTGTATCAGTGGTGAAATCGGAAAAGGTAGACTCTGAGTTTCATGCCCGGTTTTCTGCAAAAAGACGGTTTTATGTTTATCGTATTATCAACCGTCCCGATAAGCTGGCCTTGGATGAGGGATGGGCCTGGCATGTGCCCCGAACCTTGGATGTGATAGCCATGGAAAAGGGGGCCGCGTATTTAATTGGAAAGCATGACTTTTCCGCCTTTCGGACCGTGCATTGCCAATCCAAAAATCCCGAGAAGACCCTGGAGAGTATTAAGATTCAAAAGAAGGGGGATTTGATTGAGGTCTTCGTCCACGCGCCCTCTTTTTTACATCACCAAGTGAGGAATATGGTAGGAACTTTGGTGCAGGTGGGGTTGGGACGATGGGCGCCTGAGTATATGACGGAAATTCTGGCGTCTAAAGATCGGGCCAAAGCGGGCCCTACGGCGCCGGCGGAGGGGTTGTATTTTGTAGGGGTAGAATATTAATAACCCCATTCTTTTGAGCCATCCCTGTCGTCACAGTGTCGCTCACGTAGGTTGACTACGCGTCGTTCCTCGTTCCTAGTTCTGCCTCAAAACTCTGGGGTTATTTGGTGGGAAGTTTTTTGGGTTGGGGGGCCAAGTGGTTGATATTCAACCACTAAATGGTTGAATATCAACCACAATAGATTGACAAAATTCCCAAAACATGATTATACTAGGCCCATGTTTAAAAGATATTTATCATCCAAAATAATGGAAGCGGCTCAGGATACGCCCGTTGTGCTCTTGAATGGAGCTCGACAATCTGGCAAGAGCACCTTAGTCAAAGAGTTATTCTCCGAGACGCATGCCTATTGGACGTTGGATGATCCTTCTCTTCTCAGTCTCATTAAAAATGACCCTGCGCGATTTCTATCTGAAGCAGAGAGGCCACTTATTATTGATGAAGTGCAAAGATTCCCTGAAATCTTTTTACCCATTAAAGTTATGGTGGATCAAAATAGAAAGCCGGGCCAATTTATTTTAACAGGCTCTGCCAATGTTCTCGCGTTGCCACGAATGGCGGACTCTTTAGCAGGACGCATGGAGGTGCATACTCTATGGCCTTTGGCACAAGCAGAGATTCATGAAGCTTCGCAATGTTTTATAGATTCGATTTTTGAACAGAAGTTACCGGACTTTAAAAGAATCGAAAGCCCAAATGCGTCTGCCGACTTGTTAAATGCCCTAACCATAGGAGGATACCCTTCCTCCATCCTAAAACAGAGTGACAAGAGACGGGATGAATGGTTTCATTCTTATATTACGACGTTGATAGAAAAAGATATTCGAGACCTTTCAAATATTGAGGGCTTAACAGAGATCCCAAATTTTTTGAATGTTTTGGCCGCTCGTGTAGGGAGCCTTTTGAATACGGCTGAAATTTCACGCAGCCTATCTTTATCAACAACAACCCTGAGGCGGTACCTCACTTTATTAGAGAAGATTTATATTGTTGAACTCTTGCCCGCCTGGACAAAAAATCTTTCTAAGAGAGCGATAAAATCGCCTAAAATATATCTAAATGATACTGGGCTGCTCTGTCATTTGAGGGGTCAAGACACGGGAGCGCTGCTTCGACAGCATCATCATTTAGGCCATCTTATAGAAAATTTTGTTATTATAGAGCTGATGAAGTTGTTCACGTGGTCTAAGATCAGAGCACGTTTGTACCATTATCGGAGTCAGTCTGGTCAGGAAGTAGATATTATCCTGGAAGGATATGACTCTAGAATCATTGCAATTGAAATTAAATCTAGTACGAGTGTCAATCCTTCTTCTTTTAAGGGGTTAGAGCATTTCGAACAAGAAATGCCGGATGCTTTTTTTCGAGGTATCATTCTGTATGGAGGAGATAAGATAATTCCCTATAAGAAAAATATGTATGCTATTCCGATTTCAGCCTTGTGGGCGTAGAGCAGCCTTACCCTCTCAAAGCCTTCTCCAAAATTTCATGAGCTATCTCTAGGTTCTTTTTGCGTGTTCGATCCCAGGCTTCCAAAAGATCTTTCTTTGAACCATTCGGGTGCTCTTTCATAAATTTTTGAGCGAGATTTATATAAGCCCATTCGTGTTTGGGCTGGCTCCCTTCTTCTTTGCGGCGTGTATATTCTTTAATCCACATGTCCGCAAATTCTTGATAGGTGGGTGGGTTTCCTTCTAGCCATCGTTCATTGACCCAGTCTATGCCAAAAGCTGTGAAATGAAAATAAGTTCCAATGAGTTTTTTGAAAAACAATCGAGTGGCGAGATCATTTTTGTAGGCGCCTTTAAGGATGAGAGTATTGGAGGTAAGAGGATATTCTTGGCCTCGTTTTGCGCAAGAAATTGTGGGAATTTCAGAATCTGATTTTGTATCACCGGTCCTCAAAAAATGCACAATTCGATGAATTAAGGCACCCTTCTTGCTTTTTTTAGGGAGGGAAAGTTTAAGGGCAATATCTTTTAATTCTTCCACGTGGAAAAAATTCAAAGAAGTTTCTAGTTGTTTCAACTCCTTTTCTGGCAGGAGCGGAAATGATTGATCAATCACCTTTCTTCCCCACCTGCTTCGGAGGCACGATAACTCCCATGGAAATGACCATTTTGAAGCCCTGCTCCACCGTCATATCAAGAAGAATAATTTCCTTACGGGGGATGAATAGAAGGTAGCCGGAGGTGGGGTTTGGTGTGGTGGGGACAAAGACATTGACGACGCCCTTAGGCAATTCTTCCGCCACCTTTCCAGAGGTGGTGCCTGTGATGAAACACAAAGACCAGGTGCCCTTGCGGGGGTATTCAATGAGGCCCACTTCCCGGAAAGAGGAAGAGTCTTTATCCAAGACCGCCTGGGACACCTGCTTAATGGTGTTGTAAATGCTGCTGATAATAGGCATTTTAGAAAGAACATTTTCACTATGTCTCATGAGGTATTTTCCCAAGACACCCTGACACAGGAATCCAATAATAGTGGAGCCAATGAGAACCACAATGATGCCATAGGCGGGAATGTATTGTTCTAGAAAAAAGTAATCTTCCGGGAAGAGAGGGCGTACCAGGCCATTCACACTCTGGACAAACCAAATGACGAGAGAGATCGTTAAAAACAAGGGGGCTGAAAAAAGAAGGCCGGCAAAAAAACTATTCCGAAGCTTTGTAAAAAGACTTTTATTTTGATCCATGGATTAATCCTTTTTATGAGGGGTTGAGTGCAACAAGATTTCTGAATCAGGGTACACTTTTAAAATAGTTTTCTCAATTTCTTTGACCACTTGAGAAGACTCCTTAATGCTCATGGTGGCCGGAAATACCACGTTGGCATAAATGAATTCCGAGGTGCCCGAGGAGCGGGTCCTGAGATCTGTACATGCTTTTACTTTGGGGTGCCCCTCAATAATCTCTAAAATTTGCGTACGGTCTTCCAGAGGAAGTTCTCGATCCAGCAAAATATTAAAGGCAGACTTGGAAATGTCGTAGGCCGTATAGATGATATAAGTGGAGATGATGGCCCCAAACACCGCATCAATGCTGCCCCATCCAAAGAGGTGATAGCTTCCCAATGAAATCAGAACGCCCAAGTTCAGCAAAAGATCTCCTTTATAATGAGTAGAGTCCGCCATAATGGTGAGAGAATTTGTTTTGCGGATCACATGGCGTTGAAAGGCCACGAGGCCGATCAATAAAATTATGGACGCCACCATGACAAAAATTCCCACGAGAGTATGTTGGAGGGGTTGAGGGTTAAAGAATCGCTCGATGGATTCTTTGATGAGAAAACAGCTGGATCCAATGACGATGACGGACTGGAGAAGAGCGGCAAGGGCTTCAATTTTTCCGTGGCCAAAGCGGTGCTCATCGTCGGCGGGCTGGGCCGCATGGTAAATGGCAATCATATTGATGACCGAGGCCCCGAAATCAAGGAAGGAGTCTGCGAGGCTCGACAGGAGGCTGATGGAATCTGTGAGGTACCAGGCAAAAAGTTTGATGACGATGAGCACAACGGCCACAGAAATGGCGGCCGTCACGGACAGCTGCTTGAGCCGATTTTTTTCGCGTGATGTTCCCATGTTTATCCTTTGTAATTATCAGCTAACCCTACCATGGCGGCCGCAACTCTTCAAGCGTTGACATTGGGTATGGTTTGTATTATTCAAGGCCTATGATCCTTAGTTCCTATACAAAAAATTTGTGTTTTCTCTATAAGCGATAAGGCTTTGGGATTTTGTGGTGCCCGTAGGGGCCCAGAAAGTTACGAAGTTTTTATTTAAGGAGACGTTCATGAATATCATTAGCTATGAAGATTTTTCTAAAGTTGACTTACGGTCTGGCGTTGTTGTGAAGGCGGAGGAATTTCCCCGGGCCCAAAGGCCAGCCTATAAAATATGGGTGGATTTTGGCGATGTTATTGGTGTGAAGCAGACCTCGGCCCAAGTTACGAAGCACTATACTCCAGAGACCCTCCTGGGGCGATTGGTGGTGGGATGTGTTAACTTGGCACCCCGAAACATTGCGGGATTCATGTCAGAGTTTTTGCTGGTAGGGTTCCCAGATAGTACAGGGGATGTGTGTTTAATTACGGCAGAGCCTGAGGTGCCGAAGGGGCAGAAATTATTTTAGCTCTTCTAAATTCTTAAAATACGCCAACGCTTCCGGGTTGGCCAGGGCCTCTTTGTTATGGACGGGGCGGCCATGGACCACTTCGCGCACCGCGAGCTCAACGAGTTTGCCGTTTTTGGTGCGAGGAATATCAGCGACCTGGACAATTACCTCAGGCACATGACGGGGCGTGGTGTGAGTGCGGATCTGGTGTTTGATTTTAGTTTTGAGAGACTCATCTAGGGAAACTCCGTCTTTCAATTTCACGAACAAAACAATCCGCACATCATTGTTGTAGTCTTGGCCAATGGCGATACTCTCGAGGACTTCATAGATTTTTTCCACCTGACGGTAGATCTCCGCCGTGCCAATGCGAACACCGCCGGGATTTAGGACAGCATCGGACCGGCCATAGATGATGAATCCTCCATGCTCCGTTCGTTCTGCAAAGTCACCGTGGCACCAGACGTTGGGAAAGCGGGAGAAGTAGGCCTCATGATATTTGGTGCCCTGTGGATCATTCCAAAAACCCAGAGGCATGGAGGGGAAAGGTTTTGTGCAGACGAGCTCTCCCTTTTCACCTTGAATGGAATGGCCTTTATCATCAAAGATCTCCACGGCCATGCCCAAGCCCGGAGCCTGGATCTCGCCCCGCCAGACGGGGGCCATGGGATTGCCTAAAACGAAACAAGAGATAATATCCGTGCCGCCGGAGATAGAGGCCACACAAAGGTCTTTTTTAATGTGGTCATAAATGTAATCAAAGCTTTCCGATACCAGAGGCGACCCCGTGGAGGCCAGGACCTGGAGGGAGGAGAGGTCATGGGTTGTGAGGGGAGAAATATTTTCTTTTCGCAGGGAATCAATGTATTTGGCGGAGATGCCAAATAGAGTCATTTTTTCCTGCTCTGCATAATCGAAAAGGATGGAAGGAGTGGGGGCAAAGGGCGACCCATCATAGAGGAGAAGGGTGAGACCCGACGCAAGACCGGACACTTGCCAATTCCACATCATCCAGCCACAGGTGGTGAAGTAAAACAAGCGATCCCGGGGCTTCAGGTTAGACTGAAGCTGGTGCTCTTTCATATGCTGTAGCAGCGTGCCGCCGGCCCCATGGACGATGCATTTGGGAACCCCCGTTGTTCCGGAAGAAAACATGATGAAGAGGGGGGTGTTGAAGGGGGATCGTTGGAACTCAATCTCATCCGCCGGGAAAGGTTTTAGGAAATCGCTCCAAGAGGTTGTCTTGGGGAGGTCGGCGTCAACAGAGGGATTGCCCTCATAGGAAAACACAATGGTTTGTTGGAGGGAGGGAAGCTCTCTCTGGATCTCTGCCAATTTTTCCAAGCAAGAATGGATCTTGCCTTTATAAACGTAACAATCGGCGGCAAACAAAAGCTTGGGTTCGATCTGGCCAAAGCGATCGAGAATACCCGTAACACCAAAATCGGGAGAGCAGGAAGACCAGACACCGCCCAAGGTGGCCGTGGCGAGCATGGCAATGATGGCCTCAGGAGTGTTAGGGACATAGCCGGCCACCCGGTCACCCCTTTGAATGCCAAAGGTTTTCATGGCTTGGACCAAGCGGGAAACTTTGTCATAGAGCTGTTTGAACGTGAGAGACCGTTTTACCTGGTCTTCCCCCCAGAAAATGAGGGCGGGTTCTTCATCCCGGCGTCGCAAAAGATTTTCGGCGTAATTTAGATGGGTGTGGGGGAAAAAGGTGGCCCTTTCCATCTCGGATTTGTTTGTGAGATAAGGTTCTTTTTTGTCTCCGATCACCCCACAGAAATCCCAAACTTGGGACCAAAAATCTTCCAAGTTTTCAATGGACCAAGCGTGGAGATCTTCATAGGAGTTCTTATGAACAGTCCCCATGAATTTTTTTAACAAAGTTTTGTCTTTGCGTTCAGAAGAAGGGGACCAAAGAGGATTTTGCATGTTCATCTCTTACAACTTTGCCATTTGGTTTCTACAACATCAAGGGTGTTTGTTCGGAGACCCTCTCGGATTTCAGTCATGAGCTGATTCATGAAATATATATTGTGGAGGGTGATGAGCTGCATGCCCAGAAGTTCTTTGGCTTTAAAGAGATGATGGAGATAAGCTTTGGAATACCGTTGGCAGGTGAAGCATCCACAATCAGCTTCGAGGGGCGTCGGGTCTTCCCGATACTGGGCATTTCGGATCTGGAGAGATTCTTTGGGGGCTCCTTTCACAAGGGCGCCTCCATGGCGTGCCATGCGGGTGGGGTGGACACAGTCGAAGGTATCAATGCCTTGGCGTACGCCCATGAAAATATCTGAGATGCCCCCGATGCCTAAAAGATGAATGGGGCGGGCACGGTCTAGGCGCGGTGCTGTGAGGGAGATTACTTCCGCCATTTGATCTTTGTCGGCCCCTAGGGATCCTCCAATGGCATGGCCAAAGAAATCTTGGGAATTCACAAAATCTACGCTTTCTTGGCGGAGGTCAGGGTACACCCCTCCTTGAATGATGCCATAAAGAGCTTGCTTCCCATCATTGCCGCGATCAAATTCTGCAAGGCTACGGAGCGCCCATCGGTGACTCATCTGCATGGATTTTTGGGTATATTTTTTGTCCACATGAAAGGGGGTACATTCGTCCAAAACCACCACCAGATCGGGCCCTAGTTTTTTTTGAATCTGCATGGATTTTTCTGGGGTGAGGAGATGATAACTGCCATCCGTATAGGATCGGAACTTAGCCCCTTCTTCCGTGATCTTTAGAAGGGAATTGGCACGGCCCCCTTGGCGTTTGCCTTTTATTTCTTCTGCCACGGACCCATGACCCAGACTGAAAATCTGAAATCCCCCAGAGTCGGTCAACATGGGGCCATCCCACCCACAAAATTTGTGGAGTCCTCCCATTTTTTCCACAAGATCCGCCGTGGGTTGGATCATGAGGTGATAGGTGTTGGAGAGAATGATTTGGGTTCCTGCATCCTTTACCTGGTCCATATTCACGGCCTTCATGGCACCTTTCGTGGCACAGAAAATAAAGGCAGGGGTCTGGATGGCGCCATGGGGTGTCTTTAGAGATCCCAAGCGGGCCCGGTGGGCCATGGGGAACTCCGTAAACTCAAAGGAAAAATTAGGATATCGGGGTGAGGTCATGATTTTGGGGTTTGCAAAGGCGGGAAAGATACATGAAGCCCACATTTCCCATGGAAAGGAGGACTCTTAAAATACTGGTGCCCAGCATATATTTCCAGAAGATCTCGGAAAGGGACAGGGCGTTGAGAGAAAATAGGTACCAGGCAAAGAAACTGAAGACAGCGTTATCTAAGAAGGAAGCGATGAGGGACGAACCCAGGGCCCGAAGCCCGAGCCAAGAAGCCCCCGTTTGCCGTCGAATGAGCCGATAGATAAAGATATCCGTATACTGGCTGGTGAAGTACGCAATGAGGCTGGAGATAAAGAGGGCCGGGGCTGGTGTAAAGAGAACCTGGATGGCCTTGTGGGCGTCGGGGCTGGAAGGGGCATCCCCATAGGCCAAGACACTCATCATGAAGACGGTCATGAGGAAATAGGCCAAGAAACCATACATCACAGCTTTTAAGGCGGCGCGCCTTCCGTAATATTCATTGATGATGTCGCTGCAGAGAAAGAGGGACGTGAAGATGACGGTGCCCACCGCCATGGAGGTGGGGTAGAAAGAAAACTGGACCTGCTTTAGAACCGCGATGTTGGAGGCAATGACCCCAATGCCCGTATAGAGATAAAGCCCCACTAAGCCTGCGAAGCGAAAGCAAAGGAGCAAAAGCCCGCCACAGAGGAAGAATTTGAGAAGAAGGACGAGTTCCGGAGACAAGTTCATGTAAAGGCCCTAAATTAAAAAACCCGCGCCTGCGGGTTTTAGAACGGAAAAGAATCGTCGCAATTTATGCTACAACAGCTTTCTTTTCGATTTTTCTTTTCAGTTTAAGCATCTTTTCTGTGAGCTTAGACTTTGGTGTAACCGCAAGGTAAGCGTCGAGCCCCCCTTTAGATTCCACAATGCGCATTCCATGAACGCTGCTGCGCACAGGGATGTTCACACCCAAAGCTTCACTCATCAAAGAGATATGCTGCAAATTTGGCAAAAAACGACGGCGTGTTCTATTATTGGCATGACTCACATTGTTGCCAACCATAACGCCTTTTCCAGTAATTTCACAACGACGGGACATCTTAATTTCCTTTACTTACAAAAACTCGTGCTCCTTTTTAACGGAAAATCCCGTTCCGGTCAAGGGTTTTTACAGTTTTTCCGCAAACTTTGAAAGGTAGGCAGAAACACCTTCAGCGTCAGCCTTCATGCCAGCTTTGCCCTCGGTCCATCCAGCAGGGCAGACTTCGCCGTTTTCTTCGAAGAATTGAAGGGCATCCACAATACGCAAGGTTTCGTCCACATCCCGGCCCAAGGGAAGGTCATTGATGAGCTGATGACGGATAACTCCTTCTTTATCAATGAGGAAGGTCCCACGTAAAGCCACGCCGCCTTCCAGGAGAACACCATAATCCCGAGCGATACTTTTGGTGAGGTCGCCTACCATGGGGAATCCAACTTTGCCGATGCCGCCGTCCTTAACGGCGGTGTTTTTCCAAGCGAGGTGGGTGAAGTGAGAGTCTACACTGACGGCAATCACTTTCACGCCGCGCTTTTCAAATTGGTCGAGCCTGTGATCGAAGGCAATGATTTCAGAGGGACACACAAAGGTGAAATCCAAGGGGTAAAAGAATAGGACGCAAGGCTTTCCCGAGAGATAAGTTTTTAAGTTAAAGGTTTCATTGAGTGTATTGTCACCCATAACTGTGGGGGCTGTAAAATCTGGGGCTAGTCTGCCAACGAGTGTGCTCATGGTCTTTTGTCTCCTATTCTGAAATTTAGCTTATTTCTACCTAAATTTCAGAAGATTAGCAAAGTGTTTCTTATTTCCAGCGGAGCTTGAAGTAGACAATGAGGAGGACGAAGAGAAGAGTGACAGCGTTCCAAATCATTAAAGGGAGGGAGTTTATATAGGCTCCATAAATGACCCAAAGAATCACCCCCGTTGAGAAAATACAGTACATACCTAAGGAAATGTCCTTCGCAGATTTACTTTTCCACATTTTCAAAATCTGAGGCACAAAAGAAAAAGTGGTGCAGGCGCCTGCTATAAGTCCTATGATTTCGAGTGATTGCATGGTACGTCTCCTTTGATTTTCCGCTTGCAGTATACCATAGATTTGAGAAGAAACCTTTTATACTATCCCCATTCCGTGATGTGAAAAAAATTCCCGTAACCCTGGAGATTCCTGGACCCATTTAAGGCCGAAGGTTCGGAACGTATCTAATGTTCTATTCTCATTGGAAAAAAGGCGGTTGAGCCCATCCGTGATGGTAAGAAACTTTAGGTGATCAAAGCTTCGAGCGCTCTCATATTGCCCTAAAAGACCAGTGTTTCCCAGATCAAGGCCCAAAGATTTTCCCTTTTGTAGGGTTTCAGTTAAGGCGTTTACATCTTGAATACCTAGATTCAACCCCTGGCCTGCAAGAGGATGAATGACATGGGCTGCGTCTCCTACCAAAGCAATCCGAGGTCTTGTAAATTTTGGTACTATTTGAGCTCCTAAAGGATGCATCTGCCGTTCCGTGAGGGGCTGAATGTTTTGAAAGCCGTCCATATGAGAGGCTACCTCCTTATGGAATTCACCTTCGGAAAGTCCTCTTAATTTCTCAGCCAGGGAATTTTCTGCACTCCACACTATAGCGGATCTATTTCCTGTTAAAGGGAGGATGGCAAAAGGTCCTGTGGAAAGGAATTTTTCATAGGCTCTACCATGGTGAGAATTGGAATGGGCGTAGGTGCACACGATTCCCCACTGATTGTAAGACCATTCAAATTTGGGGAACTGTAGAAACTCCCGTATGGCAGACTGGCGACCATCGGCCCCAATGAGAAGGGACGTTTGGTGAGTTGTCTTATCAGACAAGGTGATTTCCACAAAATCTTGGTGGAGGTTCAGTTGGGAAATGGATAGAGCTTCTTGCCAGTCTATTAAGGGACATTTTTGAACGGCTTCTGCTAAGACCTCCCGCAAGAGATGCTCCTCAATCATGTGACCGAAGGGTTCTCCGCCACTATCTTTTTGATCTAAAATGAGAGTTTGCCCTTCCCCATTCGACGTATGTATTTCTAAGAGAGGCTGAGCCTGGAGGCTCAGCCCTTGCCATAGCCCCAGAGATTCCAAGAATTGTCGAGAAGCATAAGTGATGGAAATGGCACGTCCCCCACCTGTTTTGGTTGAGCGCGACGTGCGTTCCAGAATTTTTGTAGAAATGCCTATCCTTCCCAGGGCGATCGCCATGAGGGATCCAATAAACCCTCCGCCAAGGATGACGATGGGGGAGGCGGGAGTCACTTACAGATTCTGTTCCGCGAAGTTCCAGTTGGCAAGATTTTTCAGGAAAATATCCAAGTAATCGGGCCGGCGGTTTTGATAGTCCAAATAGTAGGCATGTTCCCACACATCGCAGGTGAGAAGAGGGGTAACACCCTTGTGCGTCAAAGGAGTTTCCGCATTACCTGTTTTAAGAATTTTTAAATGACCTTGATCTTCCACAAGCCAAGCCCATCCACTGCCAAACTGGGTGATGGCGGCTTCTTTGAATTTTGTACAAAACCCATCAAAGTCGCCAAAGTCTTTTTCAATGCGTTTCAAAAGATCTTTACCGGGTTCACCACCGCCCGCAGGCTTCATACTGTTCCAATAGAAGGTGTGGTTCCACACTTGAGCGGCATTGTTAAAGATGGCTGCCTTTTGCGCATCCCCCGAGGTTTCCAGAATAACGGTTTCCAAATCCTTAGAAGCCAGAGGAGAGTCGACTAAGAGCTCATTAAGTTTGTTTACATATCCGTGATGGTGCTTGCCGTAATGAAAGCTTAAAGTCTTCTCTGAAATGTGTGGCTCTAGAGCGCTGAGGTCATAGGGGAGAGGGGGTAATTTAAATGTCATCATGTTTCCTTCTGTTTCTTTGACATATGGTGGGCCCGGTAGGACTCGAACCTACGACAGCACCGTTATGAGCGGTGAGTTCTAACCAACTGAACTACAGGCCCCCAAGGGAATGCCCCACTTTAGCTAAATTTTTATCGAAAAGCAAAAGGGATGTGAACGCTTACGGCGCCACATCCATGAAGCTGCGAAGTTTCCGAGACCGGCTGGGGTGCTTCAGTTTTCTGAGCGCCTTGGCTTCAATCTGCCGAATACGTTCCCGCGTGACGGAAAACTGCTGACCCACTTCTTCCAAAGTATGGTCTGAGTTCATGCCAATGCCAAAGCGCATGCGGAGCACCCGCTCTTCCCGAGGTGTCAAAGAGGAGAGAACCCGAGTGGTAGCTTCCTTCAGGTTAGACTGAATGGCCGCGTCCAAGGGAACGATGGAACTTTTATCTTCGATAAAGTCTCCCAAATGACTGTCTTCTTCATCTCCAATGGGGGTTTCAAGACTGATGGGTTCTTTGGCGATCTTTAGAACTTTTCTAACCTTGTCCAGGGGCATGCCTAGTTTTTCTGCCAACTCTTCTGGCGTTGCTTCCCGGCCCACTTCATTCAAAATCTGACGAGACATACGTACCAGCTTATTGATGGTTTCAATCATGTGCACTGGAATACGGATGGTCCGGGCCTGGTCCGCGATGGAGCGGGTGATAGCCTGACGAATCCACCAAGTAGCATAGGTCGAAAATTTATATCCACGACGGTACTCAAACTTATCCACAGCCTTCATCAACCCAATGTTTCCTTCTTGGATGAGATCCAAGAATTGTAATCCACGGTTTGTATATTTCTTGGCAATGGAAATCACCAAGCGAAGATTCGCTTCAATCATTTCTGTTTTGGCCCGATTGCACAACCGAGCGCCCTTTTGAACAGAGGCGATTAGCTCTTTGAATTCCAACAAAGAAAGTTCTAATTGTCCTGGAATTTCCTGAATCTTCTTGATGATTTTCTTGGCTTCCGGACTCTTGGAAAGGGGTTCCCATTTCTCATCAATATCATTGAGAGATTTTAACCAGTAGGAATCGAGTTCCTGATCCGTGTAGATCTTGATAAAAGCATTGCGATTGATTTTCAAAGACTCAGCCAGCTTCAAGAGATCAATCTCATGGGCTGTAACGGTCTTTCCAAACTCCGTTAACTCACTTGTGAGCTCTTCAACGCGACTGCTGTTGAGGTGCAGATCGCCGATGAAGGAAATCATTTTTTCTTGTGCAGCGGCATATTCTTTCAACACATCTGGAGAAACGGGCTTTCTCTTTGAAAGGCATTCCAATTTTTTAAGGCGGAGTTTTTGCATCTTCTGGCTAAGCTCTTCAATGCTTTCAAAGATCTCCATAGTTTTTGGAAGAATTGTTGCCTCAATCAAAGCAAGAGAAGCACTGCCCTCTTCCTCTCCGAGTTCTTCTGAGTCTAATCCCTCTTCTGATTCCTTAATGCGCCGCAAAGAAGCTTTCTTGGAAGCTCGAGGCCGCATTTCTTTCTGGGTCTTTGGCCGAGGAACAAAGGACTTTTTCTCCAAACTTTCAAAATCTACTGGTTCCTCATCAAAAGAAGGTTCTTCTTCAGAATGGGCATCCAGGGACACGATGTCCCTTAAGAAAATTCTATTTTCCTTGAGGGCCTTGATCCAATGTAAAATGGTTGAAATGGTCCGAGGGCTTGAATAAAGGGCCCGGGCCAACATTTCTTTTCCAGACTCAATTCGTTTTGCAATTTCAATTTCGCCTTCACGAGATAAAAGCTCCACACTTCCCATTTCACGCAAGTACATGCGAACAGGGTCATCTGTGCGGCCCACAATATCTCCGGCAGATAGGTCAACAATTGCTTCAACATCTTCCTCGACAGCGGGAACGATACTTAGCTCTTCTTCTCCCAAACTATCAGGAGCGTCATCATCCGTGACGTCAATTCCCATTTCTGCAAAAGTTTCTAGGATTGATTCCATCAACTCCTCATGGTTTTTACCCTTGGGAATTACACGGTTGATTTCTTCCTGGGTGATGAATCCCCGTTCTTTTGCATCCTCGATGAGCTTTTTAAGCTCAACAGAAACCTTCTCTCTGGAGAGAGGGAGTCCCTCGTCCAGATCTAAATCCTGTTCTACATCAAAAACTGTTTCGTCTGTTAACTTTGACATTTTCTCTCTCTAAAATTCTGGGTGAAAGATCAACTCTAACACACCCACCTTTTCAATTAAATCACTTTTCTTCATCTACGGTAGATAACACCTGTTTTAGGTGTTTATACCGACGCCAACTTTCCTCAGAAAAGTCTTTGTCTAAGGTGTCCAAGGCCACTCGAAGCTCAGAGGGGCCATGGGACTTTGCCTGATAAAGATCCCGGATCTGGTGCCAACCTTCTAAAATCTCTTGGGGCTCTCCTTTTTCAAGGAAGGGAGCATGTACCCTTAAGTGCGTTCCCAAGATCTTTTCTAGATCCGCAGCATATCCACATCCCTTAAGATAGGAAGTGAGGGGTATTTTTTCAATAGGAGAAACGTCATAAAAGTAAAATAAAATTTCTTTTTGAAGAGCTCCGTAGTTTTTCGTGCGAAATTCAAAAAGAGCAAAATCTTCCTGAATCTCTTCTAAAAGGGAAGGATGCATCAGAACGGTGGCCATTAAGATCCCTTCGTAAATTTGTAAAACGTTAAGGGTAGAAGCTTGAAGAATGACAGGTCTTTTGAAGGAAGAAGATCCCCATGCATAGAGGCGATTTTTCAGATCACGGGTGTAATAATGACGAATAGCAGGGTTCTTGATCTGAAGCAGGAGTTTTTCTATGGACTGCTGGAGAAGAGCCTTTTGTTCTGGAGTTTTACTGGGGTGGATCTCCGTTTCATTTCTCCAAATCATTTCAATTAGAGGGTCGCACGCAGAAAAAAGGTCTCGAAACTTCTGAGGCCCTATCTTTTGAATAAGGGTGTCAGGATCTTCGCCCTTCGGTAAGGATAAAAAAGAAAGAGATTTTCCCGGCTGTTCGAGGAGGGGTATGGTCCGCTCTGCAGCTCGGAGAGCCGCCCGATGACCGGCGGTATCCCCATCAAAACAAAGTAGAGGTTCAGGAGAGATTTGCCAAAGTTCATGGATCTGATCTTCCGTTAAGGCGGTACCTAAAGGAGCTACTACGCGCTCATATCCCTGTTGATAGAGGCTGATGACATCCGTGTATCCTTCTACCACCAAAAGGGGATCTTGACGATGGACTGAGATAGAGGCCTTGTCAAAATTGTAAAGCATGGCCCCTTTGTTAAAGAGGAGTGTTGTGGGAGAGTTTAAGTATTTAGGTTCCCCAGATCCTAAAATACGACCTCCAAATCCCACCACTTTCCCCCGGCGATTGCAGATGGGGAACATGATTCTGTTCCTGAATTTGTCGTAACTATCTCGGCTATCTTCGGGAGTGCTGAGAAGGCCTGCTTGTAGGATCAAATCTAAAGAGAACCCTTGGCTGAGAAGAAAGGTTTTTAGACCACTTCTTTCTGCAGGAGAAAATCCTAAGCGAAAGGTCTGGATGGTTTGGGGGGTGAGATGACGTATGTTCAGGAGGTAGTCTCTAGCTTCTGTCCCCGTGCCCAATTGGAGCTGTTGTTCAAAAAAACCACAGGCCCTCTCCAAAACTTGAAACAGGGCTTCTTTGAGTTTCTCTTCTGATAAATTCCGAGCTGTTTTTTTTAGGATGGGTAAAGGAACTCCCGCCATCTCTGCTGCCTGGCGAACGGCCTCCATAAAGGTGAGATTGTTTTGATGTTGGAGAAAATCAAAGATGGACCCATGAGCCCCACACCCAAAGCAATGGTAAAAAGCTTTTTGATTATTGACAGTGAAGGAAGGCGTTTTTTCCTGATGGAAGGGGCAGCAGCCCCCAAATTCATGGCCTTTTTTCCGCAAAGGGACCGTACGGCCAATGATCTCTGATAAGGTCAGAGAATGTTTGATCTTATCTAGAAGGGCGGGGGGATACATGAGGTCAGGAAAGGTGCCGCTTAATAATACCGGAAGCTTTGCCGAAGTCCATTTTTCCTGTGTATTTATCTTTTAAGATGCCCATAACAGCTCCCATATCTTTGAGCGCTGCGGCCGAAGATTCTTGAATGGCCTCACTTACCACCAAATCAATTTCCTCATCGGTCATCTGCTGGGGAAGGAAAGACTCAATAACGACAATTTCTGCATGCTCTTTGGCAGCCAGATCAGGCCTGTTGCCTTTTTCATACATAGAGATGCTTTCCCGGCGCTGCTTGATCATGGTTTGAAAGAGCTGCATGATCTGCTCATCCGTAATATCGCCTTTGCCGGTGGGACGGGCATCAATGTCTTTTTGCTTTATGGCAGAGGACATGAGGCGAAGGACGGAAAGCCGATCCTTCTCACCGCTTTTCATAGCGTCTTTTATGGAGTCACTGAGTTTTGTGCGAAACATTTGGATTCTCTTGTTCAAAATTCTTAATTTTTTATACCATTTAATAAGAGGGGCTACTAGCATAAAGAGCAATAGGCTCTTTATAATTCTGGACACCCTTTTAATTTTTTACCATCTTTTTGGTCAGCAGGGGTTGAATTTAATATTTTTAACACTACATGTTACTCACAACAACTCAAAGAGGATTTTATGATTAAAGGTTTTTTTGGAATTTTTTTCGCGGCTCTAAGTTTCTGTTTCACAATGGAGGCACAGAGTGTTGCCGAGGCTAGAGCTGGAGAGGAAGATTTTTCTATTCCAACTGCTGAGTACTATCGCCTTTCTCCACAAAGATATTACGAATATTTTCAAAGAAATTGTGAGGATTTAGTAAGAAAGGCCAACGACTCCACGCGTACTTCTTATGAAAGGCTTCAAGAAACTTTTGTTGCTAATAGGGATCCTCTGAGCGCTTCCTGGGAAGTGGTACGAACATCAGTTGCTGACTTAGAACACCAAAACCTGATCTTGGCAGTTTCTATGGGAAAATTGGCCGACCAAGAAGGTGTTATAAAGTTTCTCAACCTTCTTGGAGGATATTTCCAGGACCCTACTCGTCATCAATTTAAATGGGATCTTTTGGATAGAGCTGTTTTGGCTCTTAGTTCAATTGCAGGCGATATTCATTCCATGAACTGTGACCGTATGGAAAGGATAGTTTGGGCTCTTGAAATACCCCAAGAATCCTTTGCCGACCTTCTTATTCAGCGGCCCTCTGGCATCTCTCAAAGACCTCCTTTGTCAGTTGCGACTCAAAATCTATTGGGGTGGGCGAAGAGTATTTCATTAAAAACAGAGGGAAGAAAGACTTTTGTTGGTTCCCGGGAATTGGCATCTTACTTAATGTTTTCTCATCGGCTGGTAAGTCAGTCCCTTTTGCCCCTGGATAAAAATATGCTTGGTAATCTTTACATGCTCCCGAAACCTCAGAGAGATGCGATAGTAAATGTTTTGGAAGGAACGGAATGGCGCCTCTATAACTCTCGAATTAGATCGCGTTCTTCGCAGGATCTATCCCGCTTCTTCTCCTTTGTTGATCCCTCCATGTATCCTGGAATACTCTATTTGCAGTTTATAGGAAAATTTTTATGGCCGTATATGCCCCATCAAGTGATGACAGGAGCCGTTAGTCCTGAAAGGGGTGTGGCAAACGAGATACATGAGTATGCTGAAAAGACAGTAGCGGTTCCGGTTTCTGGATCCAGCGGTCTACATGTTCAGCGTGGTTTGGAAGATGCAGTTTTTGAAAATATTAAAAATAGACTTGGAGGCGAAAAGCTCATTCCCTTTGAGGTAGTAGTGGAACGGTTAGGAAAGATTGCGGAATTTGATAGAAGGATGGTCTTTTTTGATCTATCTGAAGGATCTGATTTTCAAGATCAAACATCTCTCGTCTACAGTTTTTTGGAAAAATTTTATCCTGATAAGGTCGATCTTTGGAAGCGCCAATTTGTAGGCGAATCCTTAGAGGCCTATAAAGGCAGAAGAAACGCGACGAGTTGTATTAAAGGTATCCGACAACGTATCGTCACAGGGCTGCGTACGATAGATTCACAACTAGATTATCTCTTCACTCAGTCAGAGGGACCTATGCTCATGCAACTATTCTCTCGCCAATCATTCAATCCGATTGGAGAGCCGGAAAAGATGGCCCAATATTTGGGAAGTCTTGGTGTTAGACATGGTATGGCTGCTGAAGAGATCATTAGGCGGTTTCATGCCGGTTTCGCAGCTAAACTACAAGAGTATGGTTTGCAAGAGGCCGTAACTTTTAAGGAAGAAGGCCCTATTTATGCAGGTGCACTTGAAGAAGAATTGAAATATGAAGATAGTCTGCTAAATCAAGCCTTAAAAGGGATTCAAACAACTGAACTTCTGCAGACGCCAGCTCTGGCGCCGGTTGTCATATTCCAAGGAACTGAATCCAGAGCTGCTGCTGCAGAAGAAGCTCCCCGTGCAACTACAGTTGTGTCTTTAGAGACTCAGAGGTCGCCGGCGCCACTTTCCAGGGAAGAAGAGCGGAAACTTAGGTTGGCGCGGTTTGAGAAGAAGTAATTCTAAGATGGGATGGTTCCCTCTCTCATCCGCTTTTCAATGATTTCTGTAAATGAGGATAGGTCCGCTCTCCTCATTCCTCGTTCCACCATATGTCCAAGCAGTTTCGACTTAAACTGCGCCTCTAGAGAAAAGGCTACCTCAGTTTCCTGAGGCCCAATAGCCTGGAATTTCCAAACCACTTTTAGATGATGAAAGGGCCCTGATTCGCCAATGGCTTCGATGGCGTCAAAGGGGGTGAGATAAACTTTGGAGATAAATTTTTCCTTGAAAAGTCCATAGCCTAGGGTTAACTCGGCTCGTAAAAAGTCCGAGGTGTGTTCGAGGATTTTTACGTGCCTGCAAGCAGGAACAAAGTTGGGGTAAGCGTCTACGGTTGCAATGAGGGAGTACAGGTCTTCTTGGGCATAGGGGAGAATTAGCTTTCTCTGAATATGCACAAAAACTTACTTCTTTTTCCGGCTCTTTCTTCTGCGGATTAAGTAGCTCCGATAGGTAAAGAATAAAGATACAAGAGCCACAAACACAATAAGGCCCATAGTTAAGTATTTCTTATAAAGGTCGAAGTCCTTTAAGAGGGCATCGAGCGCCATGAAGAAGGTGTATCCCAAATAGGAAATGATAAGAGCCCAAATGAACGCCGAGAGGGTGACCAAAACACTATACCGCCAAAAAGGCATGCGAGTGGTTCCTAAGATTAAGGGGGTGATTGTGCGTATGCCATAGACGAACCGAAATCCCATGATGAAAAGTCGATCATAGCGATTAATCATGATGGTTATTTTGTCCACACGCACTTGCCACGTGGGAAAACGATTGAATATTTTTTTGCCCCAATGACGTCCTAGAATAAACAGAAGGTGATCGTGAATGACCGCGCCTATAAAGGCCATGGCAATAACAAAGTGAAGGCTCATATACCCTTGTTGGGCAGCTGCTCCCGCCAAAATAAGGACCATTTCTCCTTCTACGAGGGCCCCTCCAATAACGATCCAATATTTATAAACCTGGAGAAGATTAGTCCAAAAAGCAGGATCAAATAAGGAAAAAATGAAATGACTTATATTGGCAAAATGGGTTTGCAAAAATTCCATGGTTTATGATACTAGCTCTGCTTCTACTTTTTCCGTGGCCTCTACGGTCATACCTAAAGCGTGCATATAAAGATCTAAAAGCTCTTCTTGTTCCGAGCGATCGCTTTCATCCATTTTCCGGAGCTTAATGATTGTGCGGAGCGTCTTTGTATCATATCCATTCCCTCGAGCTTCCGCATAGACATCTCGAATATCATTGGCCAAATTGGTTTTGTCTTGCTCTAAACGCTCGATGCGTTCCACAATGGATTTCAATTGTTCGGCAGCAACGCCTCCTACATAACTCATCTTAATACTCCTTTTCTTTCCGTACATAATGCAAGAGGGCATACAAAAGTGGATTTAGGTCTTGGCCCAATCCCGCAGAGATGGGAAACACCTGGTGTCCGGATGCCTTTTCCAAGGCTTTACACTTTTTCTTGCGTTCTTCCTCCGTTAGAAGATCTATCTTATTTAGCCCAATTACTTCCGGTTTGTCTACTAAATTAGCCCCATAAGATTTTAATTCGTGGCGAATAATCTTATAAGCTCCCGCCACATCTTCTTGAGACCCATCTATGAGGTGGCATAATACTTGGCAACGTTCCACATGATTGAGAAATCTTGTTCCAAGACCCGCACCCTCGTGGGCTCCTTCAATAAGACCTGGGAGATCGGCCAGGATGAACTCATGATCTGCCAAATAGACAACGCCTAATTGTGGGTAAAGTGTCGTGAAGGGATAGTCTGCAATCTTGGGACGTGCCCGAGAAATAGCATGAAGGAAGGTGGATTTTCCCGCATTAGGGAGCCCCACCAGGCCCACATCCGCGATGAGTTTGAGCTGAAGCCAAATCCACATTTCTTGGCCCTCAAGCCCTGAGTTGGCCCGACGAGGAGATTGATTTACGGAAGATTTGAAGTGAGCATTTCCGAATCCACCATTCCCACCCTTTGCTAAAACAATTGTTTGGCCTTCTTCATTAATGTCGGCAATGACGGTTTTTTTATCGTCCGCTAAGAGCTGTGTTCCGACGGGGACTTTAATGATAAGATCTTCCCCATTCTTACCGGATCGGTTTTTCCCCATTCCATTTTGGCCCCGCTCAGCTTTGAAATGCTGTTGATACCGAAAATCAATAAGTGTATTGAGATTGGAGACGCCCTTAATGATAATATCTCCGCCCCGGCCCCCATCACCGCCGTTGGGACCTCCATATTCAATAAACTTTTCTCGACGGAAACTGGCACATCCAGCACCGCCATCCCCACTTCTGATATAAATTTTTGCCTGATCTAAAAACTTCATAAAATTATCCTAAATTACGGTTTGCTTAGAGGGTGATGCTTCATCACGGCTTCTTCCAACTTATCCTTCATAACATGAGTATAGATCTGAGTGGTGGAAATGTCTGCATGTCCAAGCATGTTTTGAAGACTTACTAGGTCGGCTCCGTGGTTTAAAAGGTGAGTGGCAAAGGCATGACGTACTACGTGGGGGGAGATCTTCTTGGCATCTAAATTAGCCTGTATTGCCAAATTCTTAAGGAGTTGACCGAATCGTTGACGGGTTAATTTTCCCGATGTTCCGTAGGAGGGAAATAACCATTTTGAGGTGGCTTGTCCTGGATTCAGAAAAGTGGATCGTTCTTTCAAGTAGGCGTTCAGGGCCTTCAGGGCATAAGAACTGAGGGGAACCATACGTTCTTTATCTCCTTTGCCTCGAACAATGAGAACCTCACCGTCGGAAGAAATGGAATCATATCTGAGTCCAATCAATTCGGAAACCCGAAGTCCTGTAGCATAAAGAATTTCCAGTAAGGCCAGAAGACGTTTTCCTTCTGGGGAGTCGTTCCGCTGTGCTTCTTCCAGAAGTTGCCGCACCTCTGCTTCAGAGAGAATTTTGGGCAAACTGTGCGCGGATTTAGGTCTCTCCATAGTAGATGTAGGATTGTCTTCCCGGATTTGGTCGCTTACCAGAAACAGATAAAATTGCCGCAAGGCAGAGAGATGTCGGGAAATGGAGGAAGATTTCATGCCCCGATCATGAAGAGAGATGAGATAATCTCGCAGATGAGATATTTTTGCTGTGTGAAGCTCTATGTTTTTTTCTTTCAAGAAGGCTTCACAATTCCGCAAGTCACGTCCGTAGGACTCCAGAGTATTAAGGGAGCTTCCCCGTTCTACGGAGATCATCTCAAGAAATCCTTCGATGTAAGAGTTATTCATGGCGGGTGGCTAAAAGAGGACCCAGAGATTTTCCTCCAACTAGATGGATATGGAAGTGAGGAACCTCTTGATGAGCATCAGTACCACTGTTTGAGAGAATTCGGTATCCGGATTCTTCAAGACCTAATTTCTTTGCTACGTCTCCTACGGATTTAAAAAAACCGACTATTTCAGCTGGGGAAGCGTTCTGGGAAAAATCAGAGAAGGAAACATAAGGTCCTTTGGGGATTATAAGTACATGGATGGGGGCTTTGGGGTAAAGATCCTCAAAGGCAAGGGCATAGGGTGTTTCCAAAACTTTCTTGCAGGGAATATCCCCCTTCAGAATTTTCGCGAATATATTGGAAGAGTCGTAGGGGGCCGTCATTTTCTATGTTTTCCATTTCGGATTACATCTACCATAGCTTCGGCCAGGGCAATCTTAGAGGTGATCCACCGTCTTTCTGATTCGATACTGAGACCCGCGAGATCGTTATGATATCTTTTTAGGTTATTTTCCACAAGAAGAGGGTCAAGCTCATCCAAAATAATGAAGGTGTCTGTTAGAACGCGACATGTTTCAGGGGTAATATGAGCAACGCCACCTGATAAGAAGAAGCTTTCGATAATGCTGCTGCGTTTATACACGTGGGCAATGCCTGGCTGTAAAATGATGACCATGGGGGAATGTTGGGGCAGAATGCCCAGCTTCCCCTGAGCCCCTGGCAACAAGATAAGGTCAGTCTCCTGAAAAATACTTTCAGTCTTTGGGGAAGAAAAAATACATGTATAGGCAGAACTCATAGGGAGATTATAGGCTTATTGTTATTTTGTATCAATCATTACAGATGACCAGCCCCATAAAACACCTCCAGCTGACATCTGTCTAGTTATATTTTGTTTTCCTCTCTAATCTCATTGCCTTCTCTGGGGGAAATATGTCATAAATTGGGCAAAGTTCGCTTGTGGGGAATAACATTGATAAAAAAAAATTTTCTAAGTTGGTTTTGCCTCTGTTTAATCATGGTTGCTGGGTGTTCAAGCCCGAAGAAGGTTTCCCCCACTTTTAATAGCTGGCTTGAGGAGTTTAAAAAAGAGGCATCCCAAAAAGGCATTCGAAAGCAAACCCTTGATAGGGCTTTCAAAGACACTTCTTTTATGCCACGAATCGTAGAGCTCGATCGTAATCAGCCCGAAATAAAGCAAACATTTGTGAAGTATCGGGATCAACGATTGCCACCCCGCATTGCAAGGGCCATCAGAAAGCGCAAAAAACACAGCGGACAACTGCAGAAAATAGTGCAATCTTATAAGGTTCCTGCCCCCATCATCATTTCTTTATGGGGTATTGAGTCAAATTTTGGAAAAGATACGGGGAAGTACAATGTTGTCCATTCCTTGGCAACCATGGCTTTTGACGGACGACGTTCCAAGTTTTTTAGAGCTGAACTTCTAGAGGCTCTTAAGATTTTAGATATGGATAAGATGCCTCATAAAACCTTAAAGGGGTCTTGGGCGGGGGCTTTAGGACACTGTCAGTTCATGCCCAGTAGTTATAATAGGTACGCGGTCGATGAGGACAAAGATGGATTTAGCAATATTTGGGAGGCAAATATTGATTTGTTTGGATCCATTGCCAACTATCTTCATCAACAGGGCTGGAAAGAAGAAGAGCCTTGGGGGCTGGAGGTTCAATTGCCGGATAATTTTAACAAAAATCTTGCGGATCTTTCCTTGCAAAAATCTACGGAAGAATGGAAAAATATGGGTGTTCGAAAGAGAGATGGTTCTTCATTCTCCTTTCCTGACCTGAAAGGATCTATCATCATTCCTGATGGAGGAGAGGATGTTTTTCTGGTATATGATAACTTCCGGGTTATTTTGAAGTGGAATCGTTCTGTGAACTTTGCTTTGTCTGTTTGTCTTCTAGCTAATAAAATTGGAGCATCTGAATGAGATTTGTGTCCCTGTATAGATCATTTTCTTTTTTACTTTTGGTGGGAGGGCTTCTATCTTCTTGCTCTCGATTCTCATCCCCCCCTGCACGACTGGCGCCTCCAGAACCCATTTCAATAAAGGGAGATGAAAAAAAAGAAGAGAGCAAACAAGAAGAAAAAGCGAAAGAAAGTGGGTCCATGGCGGCCCCTCAGGAAGAATGGTTAAAAACCCAAGGAGACGCTGTTTATAGGCTTGGAAAGCCCTATAAAGTGAACGGAGTTTGGTATTTTCCCGCGGAAAATGATCGTTATGATGAAATTGGATATGCCTCTTGGTATGGATCAGAGTTCCATAACAAACGTACGGCAAATGGAGAGATTTTTGATAAGAATCGACTCACGGGGGCTCATAAAACCTTGCCTCTACCCTCCATTGTGCGTGTAACAAATGTGGATAATAACAAGTCAGTTATTTTGCGCATTAATGATCGAGGTCCTTTTACGAGTGATCGACTTATTGATATTTCTGAGCACGCGGCAAAGCTTCTGGATTTCCCAGGGAAAGGGGTGACCCGAGTGCGGGTTCAGATTCTGCCAGAAGAATCTAAAATCGCGGCTCAGCAAACCAGTAAAAAGATCTTTGCAACACCGACGACGACAGTTCCTGAACAAAAGACACAACTGGTGGAAAACCTTTCTCGTCTCCGTGGAAAAGATGCCATAGTCTTGGGCGAAGAAGAGGAGATATCTGAGCCCTCCACATCGGAAGCTCCTCAAGATGTAAAAGATTTATTTGACGTGCCAGCTGTGAGTTCGGAAAGCTCGGTTGGGGCCTTGTCGACCCCTGCGCCAGAGAATGTCTCAGAAAAGCCTATTTACATTCAGGTGGGTATTTTCAAGAAGCAAGAGAATGCGGAAAATACAGTGCAGAGGGTGAGTTCCATAGGACAGGCCAAGTCATGGCTGTCGGATGTGGGAGGAAAGGTTTTGTACCGTGTACAGGTGGGGCCTTTTGATAACTCAGAAGAAGCCCAAAATGCTTTAGAAAAAATAAAGGCTGAAGGACTGTCAGACGCTTACGTTATGAAAAATTAAGGGTAGGATTCATGAAGACATCCGCAAAATTTATCAGCTTTGAAGGAGGAGAGGGGGCCGGAAAAACGACGCAGATCCACCTTTTGGAAAAAGCGTTAAAAGCGGTTGGCATTTCTGTTCTTGTGACCCGAGAGCCAGGCGGAACCGTGGGAGCGGAGCTTTTAAGAAACATTTTACAGCACCATAAAGAAGCCCATTGGGATGCAATTTCTCAACTCCTCATTCTTTACGCAGGGCGTCACGACCATGTGGAAAAAGTGATTAAACCAGCCCTTGCTCGCAATATTTGGGTCTTGTGCGATCGATTTGCCGATTCCTCTATGGTGTATCAAGGGTATGCTCAAGGATTGGGGGTAGAATTTGTCAAAACCATCCACGAAGCAGTGCTTCATAATTTTCAGCCAGATCTTACTTTTTTCTTCGATATTCCTCCTGAAAGGGGACTCAAGAGATTAAGGGAAAGATACGAATCATCTCCAGAGTCCCAGAAATATGATTGCTTTGAGGATCAAAACTTGGAGTTTCATCGAAAGATTTACCAGGGATTTAAGGCCCTTTCCCATAACAACAAGCGGTTTGTTAATATTCAGGCAGATTTACCCTTAGACCAAGTTAGCCCTCAGATCTTTCGCGCCTTAAGCGAGAGATTTCATCTTACGCTGTAAAAATTATGGCATTAGTCGCTCTTTCCCATCCGGCTGCCCAAGAGACTTTTTTGAAAGCGATGAAAAGTCAGAGACTTCATCATGCTTGGATTTTGTGGGGCCGTAGAGGTATGGGAAAGAGAACCTTTGCAGAAAAGATGGCGGAGTATCTTTTAGAGATGGAGGGAGAATCTCGCGAAGATACCCAACATCAAATTAAATCTAATACCCATACAAATTTTTTACGACTCACCCCCGCAGAGGATACAAAGACTCTTCCCTTGGAACGGTTGAAAGAGGTTTCAAAATTTGTGGGGCAGACGGTGGCAAATGGGGGGTGGAAAGTTATTCTTATTGATAGCTTAAATGACATGAATCTCAATGGCATGAACGCCCTTCTAAAAACCTTGGAAGAGCCGACGGATAGGACTTTATTTTTTCTCATTGCCCACGAAGGAGAGGGATCTTTGCTTCCCACTATTCGGTCTCGTTGTTGCCTGTTGCCTTTTTACCCCCTAAATGAAAGTGCCTTAGAGCCCCTTTTTGAAGGAGCCTATTCCCCGGAACAAAAAGCGATTTTATGTGGTCTTTCTCAAGGGTCTCCAGGAACTCTCAGGCAACTGCAGCAGTCCCACGTTCTAGAGTTGAGGGAAGATTTTTTGAGGTGTTTAAGTCATATTTTAAACAAAGAAACGCCCATTTATGCGGAAGTGTACCCTTTTGTGGAGGGAATTTTAAAGAAGGAAAATTTTAATATTTTTGTTCTTCTTTTAAGGGAGTGGTTCCATCAAACCATTAAACTAGGAACGCAAAGAACTTCTTTTCATCAACTAATGGATGTTCATGATTCCATTTTTCATCTTGTCAATTCAGAGAAAACCTTGCATCTTGATCAGCGACAGACCCTATTAACCATATTTTTTAAGATGGAAGAATTGCGAGTTGCCCCGTGAGTAAGCCCTATTATATTACAACACCCATTTATTATCCAAACAGCGATCCCCATATTGGATCCGTTTATACAACTCTCTGTTGTGATGTTTTAGCGCGGTTCATGAGGTTGGATGGACATGAGGTTAAGTTCCTTACGGGCACCGATGAGCATGGGCAGAAAATTGAACAGACGGCAACAAAGCTAGGAAAGTCTCCCCAAGAATTTGTGGATGAGGCTTCAAAAAGTTTCCGCAATGTTTTGGCGGTTTATAACTTGTCTGTGGATGACTTTATCCGAACCACAGAACTTCGGCACAAACGGGGTGTCCAGCATTTTTGGGAGCTTCTGGAAAAAAAGGGATATATCTATTTAGGATCCTATGCGGGCTGGTATGCGGTGCGGGACGAGGCTTTTTATACGGAGTCGGATCTTGTGGATGGAAAGGCCCCTACGGGGGCTCCTGTGGAATGGGTAGAAGAACCCAGTTATTTCTTTAAACTATCCGCTTTTCAAGATAAGCTTTTAGAATATTATGCCTCCCACCCTGACTTTATTGCGCCCCTCAGTCGACGGAATGAAGTGTTGAGTTTTGTGAAGGGGGGACTCAAAGATTTGTCCGTTTCTCGTACGAGCTTTAAATGGGGAATTCCCGTGCCGGGAAATGAATCCCATGTGATCTATGTGTGGTTGGATGCCCTGATGAATTACCTTACAGCTCTTGGATATCCTGATCGGGAGAAGAGAGACTATACAACCTTTTGGCCCGCGGATGTCCATATGGTCGGGAAAGATATTTTGCGGTTTCATGCGGTCTATTGGCCCGCTTTTTTGATGGCAGCCGATTTGCCGCTCCCTAAGAAAATTTTTGCTCATGGATGGTGGACCAATAAGGGCCAAAAAATTTCCAAGTCCTTGGGCAATGTCATTGACCCTTATGAGATTGCAGAGACCTATGGGGTTGACCAAGTGCGGTATTTTTTGATCCGGGAGGTTCCTTTTGGGAATGATGGAGACTACTCGGAAGAGGCCCTCATCAGTCGGGTAAATAGCCAATTGTCCAACGAATTGGGGAACTTGGTCCAACGGACCCTCAGCATGGTTTGGAAAAATTGTGAGGAAAAGATGCCCTCCCCTTCTATTCCTTTTGAAGAGGGAGATAAAGCATTAATGAAGAAGGCCTATTCTCTAATTGAAGATATCAGGCCCCTGCTTCAAAAGGATCAAGCTCTGAGTAAATATGTAGACCTCCTGTGGCAATTGGTGGGGGACGCTAACCGGTACGTGGATACCCAGGCTCCTTGGGCCTTGCGGAAGAACAATCCACCCCGTATGGAAGTGGTTCTTTATACGTTGTGTGAGGTGATTCGGGTTTTGGGAATTCTCCTGCAACCTTTGATTCCTGCGTCTGCTGCAAAAATTTTAGATCAACTGGGCGTTCCAGAACAGGCGCGAACTTTCAAGAATTTGGAGGCTGTAGATGCCCTCAAACCAGGGGCCCCTATTCAAGAGCCACAGGGGATTTTTCCACGCCTTAATGATGTGCGGAATCCAGAAACATGTTGATTGATAGTCATTGCCATCTGAATAACCCAGAATTTAAGGAAGACTTGGAGCAAGTTATAAAACGGGCGAAGGCATCTCAGGTAAAATTAATTCTGAATATTTCCACTGATTTGCCTCGTATGGGGGAACTGGAAGCTCTCTCAGATCAGGAAGCTTTTCTGTATCATACGGTGGGGGTTCACCCCGATGAGGTGGATACTTTAGGGGTGCCTACTGTTGAGGAGTTAGTGTCTTTCACCTCCCATCCAAAAGCCATTGGCATTGGAGAGACGGGCCTGGATTATTATTACGAGAACAGTCATCGAGAGTTACAACAACAGAGTTTTCGGAATCATATAAAAGCTTCTAAGGAATCAGGATTACCTTTGATTATTCATAGTCGGTCAGCGGAAGAGGATATCCTCCGTATTTTAAAAGAAGAGGGCGTATCTGGGGGTGCGCCGGGGGTCATTCATTGTTTCACGGGGACAGAACCTTTTGCACAGGCTGTTTTAGAGATGGGATTTTATATTTCCATATCGGGCATTGTGACCTTTAAAAACGCAGAGCCTTTACGGCAGGTAATTGAAACGGTGCCCTTGGATAGGCTCTTGGTGGAAACGGATGCGCCCTATTTGGCTCCTATGCCGTACCGAGGAAAACGGAATGAACCGTCTTTTGTCGTGCATACGGCAGAGAAATTGTCGGAGCTGAAGGGAGTGTCCCTTGGGGAGATTTTTCGCATAACCACAGAAAACTTCTTGACGATTTTTTCAAAAGCGAAAAAATGCTAGGATATAAAAGTTCAAACAGACGGAAAGACGGTGGGATTATGAACTTATTTATAAAAATTTTGGGGGGATGTTTTGGAATAGTGGTTGCTTTTGCTGCAGGGAACGCAGAGCAGCTAACTCCTCAAAGGAAAGGAGAAATCCTCCGTCATAAAATGGGCTATCGGTTTGTTCCTAATGGGGGAGTTCCTTTAAAAGAGTATAAAAAATTTAAAAGAGATTATTTTGAAGGCCTATTAAAAGATAAAACTTCTCCTTTCTATAAAGAATATAGAGATCTTGCTTTAGGCGCCAGTGCTGAGGAATTCAGTGGAGCGCTCAATTATGCCCATGAAAAAGGAATTTTGGGAAAAGACGTAAATATATTGATATTGGAGACTGATGATCCGAAGCATCCTTTATTAAAAATGGCTTTTACTTTTGGTGGGTCCTCAAATGATAGTCATTCCCATTTTGTTACGGGGATTGTGGCTCAAATGGCGCCAAATGCCCACCTTTATCAGATAGATTTTCTTTATGAAAAGAAGTTTCGGGATATTTTAAAGGGAACGAGACCTTTTATTATAAATCTATCACAGGCCCCTTCGACAGAAGAAGATATAAAGGATATGAAATCAATGGCTGATGAAATTTTTTATGGAAAAAATAATCAAAATTTTCTGGTAATGGCAGCGAGCAATGAGGGTCTTCCTTTGATAGATCAGGTGGAGGGAGAAATTTTATATACTTCTGCGGAATCGGAAGAGAGAAGCGGTGCAATTGCCTCTGCTGTCACAAGAGTGGCTGACTACGTTATTTCTGTAAGAGGACAGTCCTTTGTGATTGTGGGGGCTGTGGATACAAACTTTAACAAGGGAAGCTTTTCCAATTATCCGGGGAAGAATAAAGAATTTCAAGAGCGATTTATTTGTACCTTAGGCGTTCAGATCCCCTCAATTGAGGGAGCTATAGAAGATGATAATGAAAATCCCCAAGAAAAAGATCTTTTAATTAACTATTCGGTAACCAAAAGGTCCGGCACTTCTTATGCGGCACCCATTGTCACGGGGTCTATGGCGCTGTTAAAAAGTAAATATCCTTACCTTACCTTTGTTGAGATTAAAGAAGTCCTTCTTAATTCGGCAGAGAAAAACTTCTTTAAGATGCTGCCCGGCAACGGTCATAGGGGAGTTTTTGTTTATGATGCGGAAGAAGGGATTCTCCCCAAAGAAACAGAGGGCGTTACCTTCGAGCCTTTCAACCCAGAATTTTATGGGAGAGGTGTTTTAAGTCTTATGAGAGCTTTCATTTATGCAGATATTTACGTCAAGATGAAGAGTGCGTATCCAAAGTATTCTCCTGTTGAATTGGCATATCGAGCAAGAAGAGAATTTCAAGAAGAATTGCGCAAGACTCAGGACAAGGCGGCGACTAAGATCCAGGCTTTGTTTAGAGGGACTTTAGCGCGGAAGAATTTAAAAGGAAGGATGACGGTATCCTGAAAACATGACCATCAAACTTAGAATCTTGGGATGTGGGCCTTCAGCGGGAATTCCCTCCATTGGACATCGGTGGGGAGACTGTGACCCCCATAATCCTAAAAATGTGCGGACGCGATGCTCGGTTTTGTTTCAAGTCAACGGCAAAAATATTCTGGTGGATACATCGCCGGATCTACGACAACAGTTGCTTGCGGCTAATGTGTCCGACATTGATGCGGTTCTCTTTACCCATACGCACGGGGATCACGTGCATGGGTTTAATGACCTGGGGCTCATTAGTCGTCTTAAAAAAGAAAAGATCCCTATTTATGGGACGGAAGAGACCATTAAAGAACTGGAAAACGTCTTTGCCTATGCCTTTAAAAATGTCGGTCATTATGCATCCTTTGTGACGCCTCATGTTATTAAGCCTGGGAAGTTTGACGTAGCTGGGATTCCCATAATTGCCTTTGAGCAAGATCATAGATTTGGAACAACGCTTGGATTTCGGGTGGGGGATGTGGCTTACTCCACAGATGTATGGGCTCTTTCAGAGGAAGCCTTCAGGATTCTGAAGGGGGTAAAAATTTGGGTGGTAGATTGCCTAGGTTACGAACCTCACTTGACACATTCCTACTTGGAACAGACTCTGTCTTGGATTGATCGGGTGAACCCTGAGCGCGCTATTTTGACGCATATGGGAGTGGAGTTAGACTACGAGACATTGAGGCGAGAGTTACCAAAAGGGGTGGAACCAGCCTACGATGGGTTGGAAGTTGATCTTAAGACTTCAGCGTCTTGAGCCTTGTGTAGATGAAAATAAGAATCTCTTTTATTTTCGTTTTTTGACTTTTTTGAAAATAACAGATATGATACGAGCCTGAATAGGAATTGGGTTTATGGATTTTAGAGAGTCTCCGTCAGGAAAAATCGTTAAAGCTTTTACCGGGTATTATTCCTTTATTCCTAATCCTTTGCCTCCTAAAATTGAATGGGATACTTCTTTAGTTAGAAGCCTATCAAGAGCCGATCATGTTTTAGGAATGCTTTCTCAAGAAGGAGAAAAGCTGCCTAATTCACGTCTTTTAATGAGGCCTTTCATAGCCCGTGAGGCTGTTCTTTCCAGTAAAATTGAAGGGACTCAAGCAACTTTGGGGGAAATTTTGGCAAATGAGGCAGGAATTTCTGTTGATCGAGATCCTGACGATTTGAAGGAAGTACAAAATTATATCAAGGCTTTGGATTATGGTCTTAAGCGCCTTCAGGATTTCCCTCTATCACTTCGTCTGATTAAGGAAATTCATGAGAAACTTATGCAAGGAGCAAGAGGAGCCCATGCAACCCCCGGGGAATTTCGTCGCACTCAAAACTGGATAGGTATTCCTGGATGTACCCTTAATACAGCAAAATATGTCCCCCCTACCCCAGAAGAATTGATGGGCTGTTTGTCTCATTTTGAGAAATTTTTACATGATGAAACATTACCTCCTTTGATCCATGCGGCTCTATGTCATTATCAATTTGAAGCCATCCACCCCTTTTTAGATGGTAATGGTCGGATTGGAAGATTATTGATTACTTTGCTTTTAATTAAGAGAAAAGTCCTTCCTTCTCCTCTGTTGTATTTAAGTGCTTTTTTTGAAATTACGAGAGAAGAGTATTATAAACAGCTTTATAATGTAAGCAAATTTGGAACCTGGCATGATTGGTTTTGTTATTTTTTAAATGGAATAGCAACCCAATCATCAGATGTTTTATCTCGTGCTAAAAGAATCAATACGTTACTTGATGATTGGCAGACTAAAGTTGGGGGAAAATCCAATGACGATGCTCAGAGCATTATAAAACATTTCGCTGTGAATCCCTATTTTACGACAAAAGAAATAGCGGGACGGCTAAATGTCGCTTTTACAACAGCTCAAAGGATCATCGGTAAACTTGAACATTTTGGAATTATTTCTCAAACTTCTGAAGGAAAACGAGGCCGTGTTTACTGTGCGTTCCAAATTTTAGATATTTTGGAAGAGCCCACAAAACTGACAGAAAATTTTGATAGAATTTTGTGATTATCTAAAGATCTTTTGATTTATCTTTTCTTTAAAAATTTCACTAAGAAAAGATAAGGGGTTATCTTTTCTTAGCTCTTCTTCTTCGTAAACTTCTTCCGGGGTGTTTTGGGGGTGGCGGCGGCAATGGCAATGAGCTCCACGGCGCGGTCTAGGGAAACTGTTAATAGGTCATCTTCTTTTAAAGAGACAAACTGGTCTCCGTATTTAATATAAGGCCCAAACCGTCCGATGTTGGCGGTGATGATGAGGTGTGTTTCGGGATGTTCCCCTACCGTGCGGGGCAGTGTTAGAAGCTTAACGGCCTCTTCCAGGGTCACCGCACTGGGGGATAGATTCTTTGGCAAGGAAACCCGTTTTGGTTTTGCTTCGTCGCCTAGTTGGAGATAGATGCCATAGGGGCCCTTGCGGAGGGTTATGAGTTTCTGGGTTTCAGGATCTGTGCCGATGGCTTTTGGATATTCTGAGGGGATGTCTGACTCTTCCTCCCCTTCCTTTTCTCCTGTCATATCACTCCCTAACTTATGGGTATATTTGCATTCAGGATAGTTTTGACATCCGATGAAGGCCCCAAATTTTCCGAGTTTTAGATGGAGAGAGTCTTTCTGACAGGTGGGGCAGACTTTAGAGGCTTTCCCATCTACTTGGGGAAAAATTACATTAGATAGCTCTCGGTCTAACATATCTAGCACGTCCGTGATCTTGAGCTTGTCCGTGCCCTTAACAGTGGCTAGGAAGTCCTTCCAAAAGTCTTCTAAAACTACCTTCCACTTGGCAGACCCATTGGAGATATCGTCGAGAGAATCCTCCATCTTGGCCGTGAAATCATACTCTACATATTTGCTGAAATAATGCTGGAGAAAGAGGGATACAAGCCGCCCCCGGTCTTCCGAAAAGAATTGTTTCTTTTCAAGCCGCACGTAATCGCGTGCCTGGAGAACCTGTAGGATGCTGGCATAGGTGGAGGGGCGTCCAATGCCCAACTCCTCCAACTTCTTCACAAGGCTCGCTTCCGTAAAGCGGGGAGGGGGCTGCGTGAAGTGTTGCTCGGGGAGAGTGCGTTTCTTTTCGAGATCTTCCCCTTCTTTGAGAGGGGGCAGGAAGTTTTCTTTTTCTTCCTCATCGCCCGCGTCTTTGCTTTCTTGGTAAAGTTTTAAGAATCCGTCAAAGGCGAGCGTTGATCCCGTAGCGCGTAAAATGATCTTATGATCTTTCGAAGAGATATCTACGGATACTTGATCGAGTAGTGCATTGGCCATCTGGCTGGAGAGGGCCCGTTTCCACACAAGCTCATAAAGTCGCAGGTGATCTCGGTCAAGAATGTGAGCTAAGCTCTGAGGGGTACGGAAAGCATCCGTAGGTCGGATGGCTTCGTGAGCCTCTTGGGCATTTTTAGCTTTATTTTTATAAAAGCGAGGCGTTTCTGGCAGATACTCGGACCCAATCTCTGCCCCAATATAAGTACGGATTCCTTGAAGAGCCTCTGCCCCTAAATTGACGCTGTCTGTTCTCATATAGGTAATGAGTCCCACAGTTTCGCCACCAACATCGCTGCCTTCATAGAGATGTTGGGCCAGTTGCATGGTCTTGCTAGCACTGTATCCCAGTTTTCTGGCCGCTTCCTGTTGGAGGGTAGACGTGGTGAAGGGAGGATAGGGATTCCTTTGAACGCGCTTATTGGTGAGGCTTTTAACGAAGAAGTCTTGGGAATTGATGCGATCTACGACGACAGCCGCAGAAGCCTCACTCGGATAAGAGAATTTTTTCGCTTTCTCCCCATCGATCTCGAAAACCCGAGCCATGAACAGCTTGCTTGCCGTGGAGAGAAGTTCCACATCGATGGACCAGTATTCTTCTGATATAAATTTTTCGATGTCTGCATCCCGGTCTGTGACAAGACGAAGGGCCACAGATTGAACACGGCCTGCGGATTTACTTCCAGGAAGTTTATGCCAGAGAACAGGAGATAGGGTGAATCCCACCAGATAGTCCAGGGCGCGTCGGGCAAGATACGCATCTACTAACCCTTGATCCAGTTCCCGGGGATGATTGATGGCCTCTAAAATGGCACTCTTTGTGATTTCATGAAAAACGCTGCGATAAACTTTTATTTTTCCCAGCAGTTTTTTTTCTTTGAGCATTTCACAAATATGCCACGCAATGGCCTCCCCCTCACGGTCAGGGTCCGTTGCCAGATAGAGGGTGTCGGTTTTTTTAACGGCATCCACAATCTTTTTGAAATGGGTGTCAGATCCCTTATTGAGATCCCAAACCATGTGAAATTCTTTTTCTGGATCTACAGATCCAGTCTTTGAAGGCAGATCCCGCACATGTCCATAGCTGGCCAGGACGATATAATCCGAGCCTAGATACTTGTTAATAGCCTTTGCTTTGGCAGGAGATTCTACAATGACAACTTTCATATTTTCTTTTTCGTTCGCCTCGATGGTGTCCCTTATAATACAAAAAATTTAAACGGACAAGGCGCGTGAAATTTGATTTCCTGGATGACGCTCCACTTTTCCCTGAATTTCTAAGTCTAACAGAGTGGGCCAAAGGACTGTTATGGGAAGTCCTGTTATTTGAAGAAGATCATCTATGGAGAGAGGAACAGCACTGAGATGGTCTAGAATAGAGTCCGATGTAAGGGGCAGTGCTTCTAAGTCTTTTGATTCCTGTGATTCAGAAACACTCTCCCTAATAAGAGGAAACAACTGGAGGATGTCCTGAGCGCACTCTACTAAGGTGGCTCCTTCTTTTAGAAGTTGGTTGGGGCCTCGGGAGCGAGGATCTAAAGGGGAACCAGGCACGGCAAAAACTTCTCTTCCTTGATCGAGGGCAAACTTAGCAGTAATGAGGGATCCCGATTGAACGGCGGCTTCCACCACCAAAACTCCTTTGGAAATTCCAGAGATCAATCGATTGCGCCGAGGAAATAAGGGACCCTGGGGGGTTGTTCCAAAGGGACTCTCAGTAAGAATGACTCCCTTCTCAGAGATTTCCTCATAGAGTTTTTTGTTTTCTTCTGGATAAATAATATTGATGCCTCCTGCTAAAACGGCCATGGTGCCGTACTCCAGACTTCCTTTGTGAGCCGCTGTGTCAATCCCGCGAGCGAGCCCCGAAATAGTTTTCCAGCCATGTTCTCCCAATTCCTTGGCAATTTGGTGGGCCAACCGACAGCCATGACTGGATCCATTCCGGGATCCCACAATGCCAAGGCTGGGGGCATTGAGGAGAGAAAGATCTCCCTTGACGCTGAGAAGCGGTGGCGCATCTGGAATCTCTCTGAGGAGTTCAGGGTAAGCGGGATCAAAGTGAGGAAGCAGCGTAATGCCAAACTCCAAACAATTTTCCATCTCTTCCTCTATGGCGGGAAGGGACGCCAGCACAATTTTCTTCTGGAATTTTTTAGGGAGATCCTCCCAGTTTTCGAGAATCACCGTGGCAGACCCAAATTGTCGTATGAGCGCCTGGAAAGTAAGGGGCCCCACATTTTCACTGCGAATAAGGCGTAGGATGGAGAAAAGCTCGGAAGTGATCATTTTAAATCCTCATAAAATTAAGGTCTATTTTAATAAATCAATTTTCTTTTTGTAAGTACCCGTATAGCCTGAAGGGAGGGGGTAGAATTGATTCATAAAAAATGGTTGTTTGTTTGCGTGATTCTGAGTTTTAAGTCCTACGGGGCCCCGGAGCTTGATTTACAAAAAATATTTCGAAAGACAATTGTTTCTATTACCAGAGAAACGGAAGAAAAATTTACTCGGCTAAAAAACAAAGAGTCTGCGATAATCGAAGCTGAAAAACAATATCCAGTTCTGAGAGAAGAGATGAAGGGATTACAGGATTCCTTACTAAAAGATTTTGAAGAACTCAGATGGAAGGCTATTTCTGAATATCGGAAAGCAACGGGCTTTTCTATGAATCGAAAAAAGGGATACCTTTGGACGGAAAGAGATTTTTCTAGGAGTCTTGAGGCCTTTTACAAAAATGGTTTAGAAGCTTTACAAAAAACCAGAAGAAGAGCCAGTGAGGAGATCTTTCCCTTTATTGATGAAATAATTCCTCTCGTTGAGCAACGTATTAAATATTACGGAGATCTTCGCGATGTCTATGGGGCAGACATTAAAAACTTTTTTGTGGAGGTGAAAAACTCCGGAAGAGATATTTTTTTGAGGTCTTTTGGCCTCCTTTTTTTGGCACCTCTTGTGGAGGAAGAAAGAGATATGCTCGAGGCACTTAATCTGCTGAAAAAATTCCCTTCGCCAAAGGAAGGAGATCCGGAAAAATGTCCGTCCAGAGAAAGAACCTATGAAATTTATACGTCGCCGCTCTTGACTCTCTTGAGGGACCAAGTTAAAGGAGAATTAACTCCTCCACAACTTCAGGAGATTTGTGCATCCCTTCAACCGGTTAAAAAATAGAAGTTTACTTTGATAAGTATCTGTATATTCTGAAGACGAAGAATCTAAAAACAAGGAGAAAACATGACAAAAAAGAATACTTTACTAACTTTCGTAATGCTCGTGACTTTAGGCCTCCAGTCTTCTCATGGGATGCCCGTGGATGAGAGAGAAAAAACAAAAACAATAAGGTCTGTTGCTCAACTTTTAGGGGAAGAAGGAGCCCGACTGGAAGAAAAATTACGTATATTTAAGAAAATTGAAGAAAATCCAGACCACAAAAAAGTGGAAGGCTACATACAGGTAAGTAAGGAGAGCCTTCAATCTCGCCTTAAAGATCTTACCGACCATGTGGCTCAAGAATTTCAAACACTGACGGGTCTTATGAGAGAGGAGAGAACAGAAAATCTTAAGGTGAATGAAGCTTTTCATGAGAGGCTTCTAAAAATTTACAGAGGCGGCTTTAATCAACTTTTAGAGATCCAAAAAACATTCCAAGATGATATAGAAATTAATGCCACACTTCCCTTAATACAGCAAAGAATGGCGTACTATGAAGGGTTGATGGATATCTATGCTCAAGATTCTGAAGCTTTTGATGCAAAAATTTTTGCGGGTGGATTTTGGAGCGACTCAACCCGAAGGTGTTATCTTAGAAATCCCAAGTTTGTGTTTCTAACAGTTCTTGCTGAGGAAGAAAAGGAGGCTGATGAGGCTTTGCAGCTTCTTAATAGATTTTCAGTCGCTTCAGAAAAACTCTGTCGATACGACTCTGAGGCCTTAAGAACTCTCCGTTCAAAAGTTTTTGGAGAACTCACCCCTATCCAGCTTCAAAAAGTTTTAGAGAGAGGAGAAGAAAAAATTTTGAAGAGTGAGTGGGAAGAAGTGAGTGTTATTGAAAGCTCCGGACAGCCTGAGCTTTCTCCAGAGTCAGAGGAAACTGCACCAAAAAGGGAGAAGACGCCAGTCCAATCAAATTCTGAAATGGTGAAAGAAAATGCGCAAGAGACCGAGCTTCAAAAGAAAAAGAGACCTAATTCGAGGACGAGGAAACAACGGGCAAAAGCTAAATCTAGAGAGGCTGGAACAGACAATGCTGGAGAAAAAATTTCTAAAGAATAGGGGGTAGATCCTATTCCGCCACCTCAACTTTTTTGGTACCGTCGAAGAATTGGAGGAGGACATGATCTTTCGAATGGAGGTTTTGAGCGGAAGTGAGGGGGGCTCCTCCTTCAGTTTTTACAAGAACAAATCCCCGTTCCAAAGTTTTCGTATAGGAATAGCTCTCCAATAAAAGAGAGAGCTCCCTGTACCGAGCTTGATGAATCTGCCCCACAGAGATCTGAGAGAGGCGATGATTCAAAAAGGCAAAACGGTTTTGGGAGGCTGTTTTTTTATTCTCTAAGGTTGCGGTTAATCGCTCTAAATAATCATCGAGAAGTTGTTGTTTGCTTTCCAGAAGACGTTGAGGGCTGATAAGGCCACGGCTTTGGCTCTGCAGAAAAAGCTCCCCATGACGCAAAATTTTTACCATGCCATTTCGAAGGCGATAGGCGCCTGTGTTCAAAATCTCCAACAGATCCTTTAGAACGGGGACGGCCATCTCTGCAGCAGCGGTGGGCGTGGGAGCTCGGCGGTCTGCCACGTAATCCAGAAGAGTTGTATCCGTTTCATGGCCAATGGCAGAAATGAGAGGAATTTCACTTCTGGCGGCGGCCCTCACCACAATTTCTTCGTTAAAGGCCCAGAGATCTTCAAGGCTTCCGCCGCCTCGGGCAATAATTAAAAGATCAGGCTTTGGGAAGGAGGAGAGGGTGTTAAATCCTTCGATGGCCTGGGCTACTTCCCGTGCGGCAGTCTCTCCTTGAACGGTGACAGGCCACACCAAGACATGCACTGGAAACCGCTCTTTGAGGCGATGGAGGATATCTTGGATAACCGCCCCTGTGGGGGAGGTGACAATGCCAATGACATTAGGGAGAAAGGGAAGTTTCTTTTTCCGAGATGGGTCAAACAGCCCTTCTGCTTCCAGTTTCTTTTTTCTTTCCTCAAGAAGAGCCAGAAGTTCTCCAATGCCGGCCACTTCCATATGATCCACGATCATTTGATATTTGGAGCGGGCCCCATAGGTTGTGATGCGACCTTGGCAGATGACTTCCATGCCATCGGCCGGAGTCAGACTAAATTTGCTGAGGGTGCCCCGCCAACAAATCCCGTCTAAAAGGGCATCTTTGTCTTTTAGAGAAAAATAGAGGTGGCCAGAGGTGTGGAGCTTGAGCCCCGAAATTTCCCCTTTGACCCGCACATACCCAAATGTGTGCTCAAGGGTATTTTTTAGGGCAACGGAAAGCTCCGTCACAGAAAATACTTTCGGCTCGTCTGTTTTTGGCTCTAGCTCTAAGTCGGGGGATAGGGTCATCTGTGTCTCTCTAATTCCTCCAAGGATATCCTATGAATGAGAAGTGCGCCAGGAATTTCCCCATCCGATTGAATTTTTTATAAAAGTTCAGTATAGTGCCTTCTCCCCAAGCGATGGGGATATGGACCTATTATTTTTAAAGAAGAAGAAATTGATACATCTACTAAAGTATAATCTTCCCATTTTTGGGACAATCATTTTCGGATATTTGTGTGCTATCTCCGGTCTTTTAGGGAAAAAGGCCACATCTGTTCTCTCTGACTTTGTTTTCTTCTTGGCCATTCCCTCTATGCTTTTATTTCAATTCCTCAATGCGCCTTTGAGTAAGCTGTTCAATTTTTCCTTTATGGCGGTGTTTGCTATCAGTACGGCGGTTATCGGCATTCTAACGGTTCTGATCGTAAAAAAGTTTTTCCCCCAACGCCGAGCGGAACTGGGAATTGCTTTCATGACCGTGGCTCAGGTGAATGTAACCTATCTGGCTATCCCCATTTTTTCTCTTTTCTTTAAAACCGTGGCACCTGTTATCATGGTGTTAATTTTTCAAACAATCGCCTTTACCCCTATAGTTCTTGCCATGGTTGAATATGATTTTTATATGTCTCGGTCGGGGAAGAAAAAGCATCCCTCCGTGGCCAAGAAGCTATTTTTAAAGGAATTTCCCAAGATTATTTTAAAAACACCCATCATTCCAGCGTCTTTCATTGGAATTACCTTTGCCTATTATGATCTCAAGTTTCCTGATACGGTGGTAACCCTCTTCAGTTGGATTGGAGATACGGCACCGCCTCTTTCTTTGTTCACCCTGGGGCTTTCTCTGGCGCAGGACAAGATAAGTTTTCAGAAAGGAAGCTTTCGACGGGAGGTTCTAACCCTTATTGTCCTGAAAAATTTTATCTTGCCTGCCACCGCTTTTTGCCTGGGGAAATATGTATTTGACTTGCCGCCCTTTTGGCTTTTGACAACCACATTAATTGCGGCCATGCCGGCTCCCCGGAATGCATCTTTGTTTGCTCATAGGTATGGATTGGATGTTAAAAAGGCGAACACTCTGATTGTTCTGACAACTTTAATGTCCTTTGTGGTCATCAACGTCTTGATGGTTTTATTCAAATAGTACCAGCCCCATAAACCTCTATTGCTTGGAGAAACTACAGACGGTCGGTTCCCTCATGTGCATCTATGTACACGTCGAGAACCTCGACCTTTGTTTCGCGCGTACTAGAAATTTTCTGGGGCTGGTATAAATGGAAATGGCATGAAATCTCAAAAACTTCTTGCGAAATAAGGAATCTTAGGGTACCCTTCCCAAACTATTAGGCGCCCGTAGCTCAATTGGATAGAGCACTTGACTACGAATCAAGAGGTTAGAGGTTCGAGTCCTCTCGGGCGCACCATTGCCAGAGCCGTTTTCAGAGGTGGTGGCGGATTCCAGAATTTCCTCCGTGCTACCCTGGTGCTACCTTTGGGGGAAAAAGGGTATAACATTAGAATGATTTTTTTAATCTTTAAGTGATATATCCTGAACTCAATCTATGGAGCTACTTTTTCAACGTGTCTTGCTTCATCTAATTTTTGAAACAAAAATGTTAAAAAGCTTAAAATGTTTAAGCAGTCTTCTTGAGAAATAGGCCATTCTTCAGAAAGTTTATGACCTCCCGGATTTCTTATAGCCTGCATTAATCCAATGGAGAGAGATTTGATCCCCTCTTGTATGTTAGCATCTGCTCTGCTTTTACTCTTCTTTAGATCTAGAGGTCCTTTTTTATCCCAGGCTTCTTCCATTAAACGCACTCCATGTCCCTCCAACTTTGCTTTTCTGATCACTCCTTGTTCATATGCCTTACATGCTTCAAAGACTGCCTGAAAGTAATGTTCAGTAGCGTAAAGATTTTTGCTGTGGGTATTTATTTCTTGGTGAAAGGATCTTTCATAAAATTTATGTAGAGATTGCGTTCTAACTTCTTCAAAGTATTCAGACCTAACTCCGGCATCTTTTAGAATCCGATGCAATTGAACTGAACTGACCCCCATGTCTCCGCAGAGTTGTGTAATCCTACGAGGGTGTGTATAAAGAAGGAGTAGAAGGGAAATCCATGCAGATAATCGATATTGTTTTTTTAGTCATTACCCTTGTGGTGGCCGTTTTGCTGTACATGCGTCTTGGCCGTCGTACGGGACTGGAAAAAAGTCCTCTCAGCTATGTTCGTCAATTCCAAAAAGAACAGTCTCTCTCCGTGGGGGAGGGGCCCGTGATCGATTTGGACGAAATCCCCCTTATTACCGGCATGAAGCAAGTGCAGGCTGTGGACTCTAAATTTACTCAGGAAAACTTCTTAACGGAAATGAAAGGTAATTTTGAAGTAATCATTCGGTCCTTTGTGCAAGGGGCCAAAGATACGCTTCAACCTCTTTTGTCCCCTTCCTTGTATGATTTATACGAAAAAGAAATTGATGCCGTAAAGAAACAAGGACTATTAGGGGAGCTGGACTTCTTTCGCCTTGTGGGAGCTACCATTAAAGATATTGGTGTTGCAGAGGGCGTGGCTCGGATAAAAATCCACTTTGTTTCTGATCAGACGCAGCTCCGAAAGGACAAAAAAAGCCAAGTGGTGGAGGGAGATCCCAATGCCATTGACCGTATCAATGAGGTATGGATCGTCGAAAAAAATCTAGAGGCCAAGGAGACTGCATGGAAACTGGCAGAGATATTGCCCTATGAGGCCCCATAGATTTTTTCTAGTCACCGTTGGTCTCTTGCTCTTGGGAGCTTGTAGCCGCAGCCCTCAGGTGCCCCTCTTAAAAATAACTCCCTCCTCTTTTTATGCCCTTCCGGATTGGCAGCAGGATCACGATATTATAGATGGCTTTCGAGCTTTCTGTAAATCTTGCCCCGTTCTGCTAAAAATGCCCGCCAATAGACCCGTGGGTCTTGGTACAAATGCAGGAGATTGGCATCCAGCCTGTCGTAAAGCCTTAGAGCTTCACCCCAAATCAGCCCAGGAAGTTCGAGATTTTTTTGAAACCTATTTTACGCCTTACAAAGCTAGTGATAACGGAAATCATGAGGGGCTTTTCACGGGGTACTATGAAAGTGAGCTGCATGGATCCCGGGTCCGCAGCGAAAAATATGCCTATCCCCTTTATAGAAAACCCTCGGACTTAGTGATGTCAGAGGCGGATAAAAAATGGGGACGGTTCAGCTGGGGACGGCTTATCCCCTATTATGACCGCGCTAGTATAGATGAGGGCGCCTTGGAAGGGCAAGGGCTAGAGCTTGTTTGGGTGGATGATCCTGTTGAAGCCTTTTTCCTGCACATCCAAGGATCTGGGCGCGTGAATTTGAAAGAAGGAGGCGTCATGCGGGTAGGGTATGCGGGTGTCAATGGACATCCTTTTATCCCCATTGGTCGTAAGCTGGCGGAAGGGGGGTATATGGACCTGAAGGATGTTTCCATGCAGTCTATTCGGAAATGGATGAAGGATAATCCAAAGAGAGCCCGAGAGCTTATGCATCAAAACCCATCCTATGTATTTTTCCGAGAAATTCCGGGCGACGGCCCCATCGGGTGTATGGGTATCCCCGTGACTCCCAAACGGAGTATGGCTGTAGACAAAAGAATTTTCCCCATGGGGGCCCCCATCTGGTTTGATGGCTATCACCCAGATAATCATTTTAATCACCGTCACCTGATGGTGGCGCAAGACACGGGGGGCGCCATTCGAGGAGCCGTGCGGGGAGATTTTTTCTGGGGATTTGGAAAAGAAGCCATGGAACAGGCAGGCAAGATGAAGTCTAAAGGACAGTATTATATCTTTTTACCGAAGGCAGCCTCACCCGCCAAGCACCATACTCTCTAAGGGGGGTATTCCGAATAGATTTTCTCCTTCTTCTTCCTCTTTTAGAGAGGGGGTTATTTCAGGGTGAAGGGGTGTGGGGTCCTGACCAAATAAGTTGATACCATCTTCTTGGGAGTTAGGCATTTCTACGGTGACGCTCTTCAGGGGATCCTGCAAAGGAATTAGAGTTCTATGATCGTGAAGAAGGGTTTCGATGGATTGTAAGATGTTTGACAACCCCCCAAAAAGATACAAGGCATCTGATGATAAATAGGGAATGTAAGAAGAAACATTTCCTAAGTAGGGCGTTGAAAGCCACTGGTCTATAAACCAGGGGTTTCCAAAGTTAAATGCTGGGAAGTAGTTCTTTTGAACCATTTGATAGGGTTGAAGAAGTGTAACCCCACTCATTGTGCCTGCGCCAATGGGGGCCAAGGGGCTTGTGAATCCTGCCACAGCGCTGGGTTGAATTAAGGCATAGGAAGTGGCGATTGTTCCAGAATTACTTCCGGCGAAACTTCCCACAAGGGTGTTTCCCGCAATAGTGCCTGTATTAGTGAGGGAGAGGGAAGTGCGTGTGTAGCTTGTGCTGATGGTGGAGTCAGGATCTGATACAGAACCCATGAAGCCTCCCATATAAACATCTGTAAGATTCCCTGAGTTATTTATGTTGATGGATCCTGTGGTGTAGTTATTGGCAGCGGTAAAAGGGCTTGTTAGAAAACCAGGTTCCTTTCCTGCAAATCCTCCTATATAGAGGGGTTTAGTTAGGGTTCCGGTTCCGGAATTCGTTACACTCAAATTTCCTGTATTAAAAGTTTGATTGATTGTTTGCCCATTACTAGGAGAGGCAATGATGCCCCCATAATAAACTGTGCAGTTCAGGGTTCCGCTATTATTTAAAAAAAGATTTCCCTGATTATAACTTTTGGAAAGGGTTGCCGTGCCTCCATTCACTGCAACAACTCCTCCAAAGAAAAAATTCCTCAAATTAGATAAAATTCTTCCAGTATTGATAAATCCTAAGGAGGCATTGGTCCCCACAGAGCTGCCTGAAATCGTTAGAGGGATGTTGGCCTCACTTTTTCCAGATATTCCTCCTATTCCTAACTCATACATAGTTCCATTATTTGTCACAAGAAGGGAAGAATTGGATCCCAAAGAGCTTCCTGAGATTGTGAGATTCGCTGACGCGACGGCTGCTATTCCTCCAAGAAAAAATGAATTGGTTGAGTTTCCATTGTTGGTGATGGTTGCAGAAAGAGCCCCATTATAAGAGCTGTTACTTATGGTTGCTGGACCCGTGTTTTGACCGAGCAATCCTCCTATGGCGAAAGTACTGTCGTTTATAGCATTTTCTACATAAGACACAGTTCCTGAGGCGGAGCTGTTGATGATGTTATTTAGGGCATTCCCTACAAGACCGGCAATACTCCATGCCTTGGTAGTAGTTATGTTGCTATTATTTGTAACCGTCACGCCTGTTGAGGATTGACCGGACAGGGGGGCATTGTCATTTAGAAACCCTGCAAATCCTCCAACATTAAGATTTCCTGATAGTATTGCCGTGGGACCTGTATCTGCTCCATTTGTAAAGGTGAGTACCCCAGAACTGGATACGGTGCCAGAGCTGCCGGCTGAAAGTCCAAAAAACCCTCCCATGGAAACATCTCCTGTAATAGTCCCTGGGCCATCAGAGGTCCCATTGAGGAGGGTTAAATTTCCGGTGTTGGTACAAGTACCTGTGCTTGTTGTAGTCTGACTGGCAGAACCAATGACCCCCCCGTAGTTAAGGGTACTCGAAAATGTTCCCGTGTTCGTAATGGTCATAGTGCCCGCATTGTAAGTATTTCCAGAGGAATTAAAAGAATTAAGATACCCGAAAAGACCCCCCACATTGGCGCCTCCTCCTAGGGTGCCTGAATTTGTGAGACTGAGAGAACTCCCCGCACTTACATAACTTGATGAAATTGATGGGCTGTATTGACTATAGGCAACGAGCCCTCCCATGTTGAGGACCCCAAGAGTATTATTGGGATTGATGGTTGCTGAAAGAGCTCCATTATAAGAGCTGTTACTTATGCTTGCGCCTGCACCCGTGGTTCCCACAAGACCAGCTATGCAAAAAGGAGCAGCACCGACATGATTTGCATCTATCACGGTGACAGGGCTTGAGGATGTAGCCCATATAAGGGCGTTGGCGCTCATGTCCCCCGCGAAGCCTCCAATGGAGAGATTGTTGACAATGGTTCCTGTGTAGGGTAACCCAGCTCCCCCAGTATGTCCATTTGTAAATGCCACGGTTCCAGAGCTGCTGTTTGCCCCTAACGTCCCATCAATGGCGCTGGAGCTACCTCCAACGAACCCTCCCATCTCAACGGTCCCTATGGAGCCTGCTCCATTGACAGTCCCATTGAGGAGGGTTAGATTCCCAGTGTTAGTGGTACCTGTACTGGTTACAGCGACTTTTGTGACCCCAATGATACCCCCATAGAAAAGACCCCCAAATGTCCCTGTGTTTGTGACGGTCATATTTCCAGCATTCTTAGTTGTCGTGGAGAGAACTAAGGTGCTCCCAGGACTTCCCACAAGCCCCCCCACGGCAGCTATTGCGATAGTACCTGAATTTGTGAGACTGAGAGAACTCCCCGCGCTTGTATAACTTGATGAAATTGACAAGGGAGTGGCATTATAGGCCACGAGCCCTCCCATGAGGAGAGATGGAAGCTGATGAGCGGAACTGATAGTTACTGAAAGAGCCTGATTATAATAGCTGCTAGTTATGGCTGCGCCGGTGGTTTGGGCCACCAATCCGGCTATGTATAAGGCGCTTGTGTTTATGGAATTTTCCGTATAAGAGACGGATCCTGTGGCGTAGCTATTGGAAATGGAACTGGAGGTGTTTCCCACAAGACCGCCTACACAAAAAGGAGGAGAATTGTTACCAGAATTATTTTGATCCACCACGGTGACAGGACTTGAGGATGTAGCCCCTGTAAGGTTGGCGTTGGCGCTCATGGCCCCCGCGAAGCCTCCAACATAGAGATAGGTGCCGATTGTTCCTGTACCTCCTCCATTATATCCATTTGTAAAGGCCACGGTTCCAGTGTTGCTGTTTGCCCCTAACGTCCCATCAATGGCTCCGGTGCTGCTTCCAACGAAACCTCCTAAATTAATCCCGCCTGTTACATTTCCATTATTAGAGTTTCCATTATTAGAGTTGGTTCCATTCGAGAGGGTTAGATTTCCGCTGTTATAGGTGGAGCCTGTGATGGTATTAGGTCCAGATAGGGCTCCTGCAAATCCCCCCATGTGGATGGAACTAGAACCAGAAAAACCAATACTCCCCCCATTACTGAAGGTTAAAGCTCCAGAGTTGTAAGTTAAGGAGCTTGTCAGTCCAGAAAGTGCGGCTCCGATGACGCCACCATAGTTAATATCCCCTGAGTCAAAGGAAGCACCGCTCGTCGCTGAGTTGGTATTTGCTAAGGTTACATTGCCGGAATTATGGCTTTCTGTAAGAATTACAGCTCCCGTAGCTGCCCCCAAAAGTCCTCCCAAGAAAGTAGAGCTAATGAAACCAAAACTAGGACCAGTATTGTTGAAGTTATTGTTGTTAGTTAAGAGTATTGTTCCAGCATTGGAACAGTTAGAGATGGTGGAAGTACTGAATGCTTGACCTAAAAATCCTCCCATAGAAGCACCTCCCACAAAGCCTGTGTTTGTTAAGCTCAGAATATTATTAGACCCGTGGGGTATCACGCTATTTGAAATCGTTATACTCTGAGCACTAGCGCCAACGAATCCCCCCATATAGACGCCTCCGCGCACGCCTCCGTTACTTGAAACAACGCCCCCTGAATTTGAAATAGAAATGACAGGCGCTAATGTAGGATTAGAGGCTGATATGGTTAGCCCTCCCGTTGAATTTGCATAAGCAGCGATTCCCCCTACGTATAAATTATTTATATGCCCATAATCGGTGGGCACGCTAACTTGAAGAGCCCCACTATAATAGGAATTGTTTATTGTGCTGCCTGTAGTTTGCCCAACTAATCCCCCCACATAGGCAGATAAATTGCTTGATATCCCTTCAGTTGGGGGATTTTGTGTATAGGTAAGGGACCCAGAGGAGCTACTATTGAAGATAGATCCCGATGTTGACCCGACTAATCCTCCGATATAATAAAGGTCAAGGGGGGGGCTAGTGGGAGGAACGTACCTATCCGTAAAGTATAGATTTAAGCTGTTCGTAATATTAGAGATACTAACGGTGGCAGGAGTAGTCGATGTGGCTTGGCCAACTAATCCCCCCATATATAAATTAGGGCTCCGTATATTGTTGGTATAGCTGATGGAGTCGCTTGATACCCCAACATTCGTGATTGTGCTGTTGGTAGCAGAGCCCGCAAGAAGCCCAATGTAGGTACCACCCGTAATGGGTCCTGCCCCGGTAGGCCCATTCAAGGTGAGGGACCCACCTTGAATGGCGAAATTTATAGAATCTATGGAAGCGCCTGAAAGCTGAGGGCAAAGAGATCCCCAGTATACATTCCCTCCTAAGACAGCTAGATTTTGAGGCCCCCCCGGCAATGTGAGTGTATAAGGGGATGGGTTCACCCCTAGGCTGGTTGCCGTTAAGATTCCTGTGAAGGGATCAGAGAGGGGAAAAGAAAAGGGGGATACCAAGGTCATGTCTGTCATCAAAGCATAGTTTCCATTGGCAGGAAGGGTCCCATTTATAAGAAGATCTAATCCGTAGTAAGTATCAGGGCCATTGGTGACTGTGTTTGCCCCGTAAATGTTCATGTAATTTGTATAACCAAAAGTCAAATGCACTCCAGCAGAATTGGTGATATTGTCCATTCCGTTGCTGCTGAAGAGAAGAACCGGATTATCGGTGGAGTCTATTTTGTAACCAGGTTGAAGCGTTATTGCTCCTTGAGGAATGCTTGTACTATAGGCGGTTCTAATTTTCAAAAATCCTACTATGAGTTGTACCTGGGCGTTTCCTGTAAAAAGCATGTCTTTCCCGATGAGGGAGAGAGTGGTTCCGTTCCCCCAAGCTACCTCGTCATCAATTGTTATTAGGTCTGCACCCGGGGAGAAGCCAACAGTTGTTTGTAGGGTTACGTTTGCACCAATCAAGGCAGTGCTCAGCGCAGATCCCGACATGGTGGCGCCCCCAGCCGTAGAGATCAGGATAGATCCCGGGTCAAACAAAACATGACCATGCTCATCTGTTTCAAGGGAGCGGGCATCTACAAGGCCTTCTACCCGGAGCTTGTTTCCTGAGATTTCTGCGAATCCCCCCGGACCCTTCTGAGAGGTCACAAAAATGGAAGGCTCAGAGAGAGTTTCTTTGCCTTGGAAGGTGGTCGTGTCTTTCGCAATGGCAATGACGGATCCGCCCTTTCCGGTGGTGGCCTTGGCGGCCATCTCGGCTCCGGAATGAATATGAACGTGGGTGGCCTTTACGCTGGGATTTTTGAGAACAGAGTCTGTGGAGGATCTTTGGAAATCCTCATCCACTCCAAAGTGAATCTTTCCGCCGGTTGTTCCATCTGCTTTTAAGTGAGCGGTGGGCTCTGCTTCAACCGTATGACCCGTGACAGAAACAAGACCGCCGACGTGGGCAGAGGGGGAGGCATCGGAATCCATTTTACCGGAGGCATCCAGGGTTCCAGAGACAACGGTTTTGCCCGTGTCTCCCCCTTTTAGGATAATGCGGCCCCCTTCTTCACTTAATCCCACGGCCCTCATATCCCCATCGATGCGGATGGTTTCATTTAGAACCTCTTCCACGGTTCCCACCGTCATGGTTACGGTCTTCCCCTCAACGGAACTGCCTTTTGTGGTGTGCAAGAAAGCATCCTTTAATTTACCGTTGAGCGTAAAAGTGAGACGACTATCTCCTAGATCTACACGGACCTCCTCAGCAGCTGCCACATGAAGCTGTCCCTTGATATGACCATTGTTAAGGAAGTGAGGAGCAACAACCCGGAAAAGACCAGCATTCTTGATGGTTAAGGTTCCATTGACGATGATGGGTGCAGCGTTCTCTGAGGCTCTTAAAAGAACCTCGCCTTTCTCATAGAAGGCGGTGCGATCTAAGGTGCTGGTTCCCACAATGACGGCGCTATCCACAAGGGCTCCGTCATGAAAGACCATCCCGTTGGGATTGAGGATGTAAACCTGTCCCCCGCCTGTTACGTTGATTTGACCGGCCACTTCGGAAAGCTTTGACCCTACCACAGAGTTGACGGTGATATAATCAGATCCCCCATGGTGAAAGCTAACGGCGGCTTTTGATCCCACACTGAAACTGTCCCAATCAATGGCTGTTAGGGATTGGTGGGGAGTGATATCCATAGTGTGGAGGTCTTGTTTGAAGTCAACATTGCCATGGACTGCCTGAGGTCCCTGGGGAAGAGTTGTGGGAGACAGCGTATCGGCCTCATGGGCCTGGGCAAAAATAGAAAAAAGAACTCCCCCCAGAAAAAACTGAATCCCCGGAAAAACCTTTCTAAAAAAACTTATCCCCCTTATTATCCTCCGTCTCCCTGTTTTATTTTTTTATTATTAACTTATAAATATACATATAATAAATTAACTGTATTCATTATATGCTTTTTAATAGTTTCAGAAAAGACTTTTAGTTTATACAGCCGACAGGACTACCTATTTTTGAGGCGGGCCTCATAGATGGGGATGGATTCTAAGATCCTCTGAATATAGCCCCGTGTTTCCATGAAGGGAATGCTTTCGATCCAATCGATGAGATCAACATTTTTGTGGCGGGGATCTCCGAATGTTTTGATCCACTCGAGAACCCGGCTCTTTCCAGCATTATAACTGGCCAGGGTAAGGACAATGTTGCCATCAAACTCCCTCAGAATTTGGGATAAATAATGGGACCCTAGGATAAGGTTCGTTTCGGGTTTTTCAATGTAATGTTTTTTTGTGAAGGGAAGTTTTAATTTCTTTGCCAAATCTTTTGCCGTTGCCACCATGAGCTGTAGAAATCCCTGGGCTCCTTTGGTGCTGACGGACCCACAATTAAAATTACTTTCCTGTCGAATGACGCTGTGGAGAAGGGGTTCTGACACGTGTGGAAGAGCTAAAATATCCTCAGAAAACTCAAGAGTGGGGTAGGCCCTGTGGGTTAGGACGGGGACATTCTTCCCCACAATCTTGGCAACGAATACGGCCAGATGAGGGAGTTTTATTTCATGGGTCAGTTCTACCAAAGTGGGGGCGAGGGCGGGAGAACCTGTTCGAGCCAGATGGAAGAGGATCATCTCTTTTTTCGTATCAAATCCAGGAGAAGTGAGAAGTTTTAAGGCATTGATAAGTTCTTCCTCCTGGGGGGTTGGCGTGCCTTTTTCGGGGGACTCCGCAAGCTCAACATTAAAATCTTTATTCAGTTTCTTTAAGGAAAGCTGTCCATAAAAAACATGGGGAGATTCGGCACTTTTTTTGTACCAGTCTTCCGCTTGATCGGAATGCCCCAGAACAGTTTCCGTTTCCCCCAACCAGTAGGCTATCTTGGAACGACTGATGGGTGTTCTCACAAACTGGTAAAGATCTTCAAAAATTTCTTTGGCTTTTTCCGGTTGGTTTAATCGCCGCAAACAGAGCCAAGCGGCTAAAAAGTCTCCCTCCACAAAGTTAACAATGTCGACTTTTGCACTGGGGAAGATTTTATTTTTTGTCAGGAGCTCAAAGGCCAGTTTAAAGTTCCCCTCTTTGAAAGCGCTACGGGCAAAGTAAGTTCGGTACTGAACCAGCTGGTCTGGATAAGGGGTCAAAAGATTATTGTTAAAGAGGGTCATGAAAATGGTTTCCGCTTCCTCCTTTTCTTTATGAGAGAGCAACCACTTGAGGCGTTGAAATAGAATACCGGGATGGGATTGATAGGCAGCAGGCAACTCCTTCCATTTAACTTTAAACCTTTTTTTATTGCTGAGGAGTCCCAGAATATAATCGATGGCTCCTTTGGAGGGGGCGGAGACGTATTTCTTCATGCGCTCCAGCTCGTAAAAGTTCCCTTCCATGATCAGGCGATCCAGACGCTTTTGATTGTCCTCGGGATTCAGAGAGTTTTTGAAAAGGGTGTAAAAAGTTTTCTCATTGGCGGAGGTAAAGTTGGTTGAGTGCCAAATCTTTCTGATTTTGGGAAGGGAGACAGAGGGCGGTTCTGTGGCCCAGAGGGCTTGAGCATAAGAAAGGGCCCCTTCTGAGGTGAGAGGTGGATATTCCGCAAAATAGGCAATTATTTTTTGTTTGGAGACCCCTCTTTGGCTGGAGAGCTCTATCTGCGTGCGAATTTTTCGCAAACCTGGCCAATGGGGATTTTCTTTGAGAAAGGTCACCCCTTCCGAAAAGGTGTACCCATAGTCTTGGAACCAAAGCCAGAAAACAAGTTTATGCTCCAAAGAGCAGCTGGGGGAGGGGAGTACGGGCTCCTTACCACGACCTAAGGTTTTGAGGGCCTGGGCAAAATCAGCTTGGCAGGAAAATTCTTGGGGGGCACGCAATTGCGTGGAAAAAGTAAAATGGGAAAAGAAAAGCCCGAAAGCAAAAACATGTACCCACTTTTTCATTTTATAACTTTCTTTCCAATTTACTGTTGAGAGTTCTTTCTCCCCCAGTGTATTTTGGAGGAGGGTCGCAGTCTACCATTAACTTTATCTTTGGACAATTACTTGATATACTTCCGTCTAGGAGTTCATATGAAACGCATTATTCTGCTGCTAAGTTTTCTGATTTTTTCTTCGGAGCTTTCCTTTGCCGACAGCAAACCCTTTGTGGGGAATTTTAAGGGCATGTATGGAGGCGTCTCTGCCGCCTGTGGCCGTACCCGTATCACGGTAAACAATGGCGGTTTCAGAGGGTTTTTTCCTTTGATAGGAGGCGTTGTGGGGGGTGGGTACGTGATTGACACGGCCTATTTTGGGGTGGAGGCCGAGGTTGACTACATGAAATTTTCCTCTAAAAGAGGAAGTGCCCAATTGGAAAAGCATCCTGGCATTGGCGGGGCCTTTAGGATTGGGAAAGTTCTACAGAATAATTTTTTGTCCTACTTAAGTTTAGGTATTTCCCGGTCTCGGTATGATTATAAATCTCCCACCCTTAAAACCTCCTTTGATGCCCTGTCTTTTTCGCCGGAAGTGGGGGTAGATGCTTTCGTGACGCCCACGTTTATGATCCGGTCGTCCTTCCGTTATGAAAAGGGCGTGCATACTTCCCATAAGGTGCCGGCCCTTCAGATCGGGAAAAAGCCTGTTACGTCCATGATTAAGATTGGTTTCTTCTATAAAATCTAATGCCAGCCCCATAAAACACCTATTACTTCGCGAAACTACAGGCTCTCGGCTTCCTTGTGTACGCCCATGTACACGTCGTCAGCCTCGACCTTTGTTTCGCTCGTACTAGAAGTTTTCTGGGACTGGCACCGGTTGCCTATCAGATATAGGCGGCCCTCCCTCATTCCTATATCCAACTTAAAGCTGTCTAGCCATGCTTTCTTATGTAAGTATATGTCCACGTCGTCAGCCTCGACCTTTGTTTCACTCGTACTAGAAGTTTTCTGGGGCTGGTATAACCGTAAATCCATAAAACAACCCCCTGCGGGCGGTATAACTGGATATTCCGCAAAAATTCCTATAAGAAAGACTCATGGAGCAAGTTTTAACAATTACACAGCTTAATGCCAAAGGAGAGGGAATCTCTTTGGATGCCGCTGGTCACACAATTCTCACGCCCTTTACATTGCCAGGGGAAGTGGTGCGTGGGGAGGTGTCTCTACCCTTGACCCACGAAGCGGCACGGGCGGACCTCTTGGAGGTGCTGACGGCGAGCTCTGAGAGACAACCGGCGCCATGCCCCTATTTTGGGACGTGTGGGGGATGCCAACTTCAGCATATGACCCCCGACTTCTACGTCCGCTTTAAAAAAGACCAGGTGATTGACTCCTTGCGGCAGCAGGGGGTAGAGGCTTTTGTAGAGGACCCTGTGGTGCTGCCCCCTCATCTCCGCCGACGCATTAACTTTAAAGCCCAAAAGGTTAAGGGAAAGGTACTGTTGGGATATCACCAACGGCGCACTCATAAGGTTTTAGATATTCATGAGTGCCCTCTATTAAAGCCCGAATTGAGCACCCTTATGACGCCTTTGAGGGAGGTGCTCTTGAGTATTCTTTCCCCCCAAGAAGAGGTGAATTTGTTCCTGACATTGGCGGAAAATGGCATCGATATGGTGTTGGATTTTAAACAGGGGAAAACTCTGACTTTGGAGATGAACCAAAGGCTCGTGGAATTTGGACAGAAGCACCGGATTATTCGCATGGGGATGGGGGAAGACCTTCTTTTCCAACGGGAGGAACCCTATGTAAAATTTGCAGGACATATGGTTAAAATTCCCCCCAATCCCTTCCTGCAGACGAGTCAAGAAGCGGAAGCCCTTCTGGTAAAATATGTTGTGGAAAATTTGACTAAACCCTCTAAACGGATCGCGGATCTTTTTTGTGGGTTGGGGACCTTCAGTGTGCCTCTTGCGGACCATGGGGCGGTGGATGCCTATGAAAGCAATAAAAAGTCCATCCATTATTTGAATTATAGCCAGGCAAAAAATCCCTCTCCCCACAAGTTGCAAGGGATCCAGCGAGACCTGTTTGTGTATCCCCTGACGCCTCAGGAACTCAATACCTATGATGTTGTGGTCTTGGACCCTCCTCGAGCCGGGGCCCCAGCCCAAGTAAAAAATCTGGTGGCCTCCCAGATGAGGCACGTGATTATGGTTTCCTGCAATGCGCAAAGCTTTGCGCGGGATGCGAGAATCTTAGGGAAAGGGGGATTTATGCCAGGCCCCATCCATCTGGTGGATCAGTTCCTCTGGACACCGCACATGGAGATGGTAGCGAGCTTCCGAAGACCGAGTCCATAAAAAAATCTATTACTTCGGGAACCTCGACCTTTGTTCCGTTTATACTGTTTATGAAGGCTCGAGTAGTTTTTTGAAAATTTGATCTACAAATTAAATTAATCTCACGGTAAAATCACGTCCATTAGGATTAATTTTGGAGGAGAAAAATGTCATCTAATCTTGCAAACAAAGACTACATAGAATTTCTGGATTCTCTTAAAACGCGCGTTGTGGCGTCCAGATACAAGGCGGCTCTTTCTGTTAACCGAGAGCTTATCCTGCTTTATCATCACATTGGAAGCATGATCTTAAAGTCTCAAAAGATCCATGGTTGGGGTGCAAAAGTTATTGACCAGCTTAGCCATGATTTGCGATCAGAATTTCCAGAGATGAAGGGATTTAGCACGAGAAACCTTAAATACATGCGAAAATTTGCAGAAGAATACCCTGATTCTGAATTTGTGCAGCAGGTTGCTGCACAAATGCCGTGGTTCCATATCGCAACAATTTTGGATGGTATCAAGGGCAAACAAGATCAGATATTTTACATGAAAAAAGTCATTGAATATGGATGGTCTCGAAGCGTTCTGGTTCTGCAAATTGAAACGGCTTTGCATAAGAGAGAGGGGCAAGCTGTTACAAATTTTCAAGAAAAACTCCCTTCTCCTCAATCGGATTTAGCACTCTCGACTCTAAAAGACCCCTATATTTTTGACTTTTTAAGTGTAGGGAAGGAGGCTCATGAACGGGAAGTTGAGAAAGCTCTAGTCAATCATGTTGAAAAGTTTTTGCTTGAACTGGGAGATGGTTTTGCCTTTGTGGGGAGGCAATATCATTTGGATGTGGGAGATCAGGATTTTTATATAGACCTGTTATTCTATCATCTAAAGCTCCGCTGCTTTGTTGTGATTGAGCTAAAAGATCGGAGTTTCAAACCAGAGTATGCGGGCAAAATGAACTTCTATCTCTCAGCCGTTGACGATACTTTAAGGCATGAGGATGATCGGCCATCCATAGGCCTTATCCTTTGTAGGTCCAAAAATAATGTTTTGGCTGAGTATACTCTGCGAGATATGACCAAACCCATAGGGCTTGCGGAGTATAAGCTTCACGAGATATTGCCGGAGGATATTAAATCTTCTTTGCCAACCATTGAAGAAATTGAAGTGGAGCTTTCTAAAAATATTAAGGAAGAAGTTGTATGATCTTCTCTAAAAAACTTTGCCCGAACGTAACGAAAATACCAAGCGCGATACACCATACCGACGCAGGAGGGAGGTGTGGCGCTTGGGTGACGGGGGCTAAACTACCTACGATCGCCTAAGAAGCGCATCAACAGGATGAAGAGATTGATGAAGTCCAGGTAGAGAGCAAGGGCCCCCATGATAGCCTTCTTTGATTTTACTTCAGCGGAATCTTGCTCCAAGTAAATTTCCTTCACCCGTTGGGTGTCATAGGCTGTGAGGCCTGTGAATACCAGAACCCCTATGACGGAAATGACAAACTCCGTAACAGAACTTTGGAAGAATATATTCACCAGAGAGGCCAAGATCATCCCAATGAGGGCCATGAAGAGGAAGGACCCAAGACCGGAAAGATCTCGCTTTGTGACATACCCGTACAAGCTCATAGTTCCGAAGGTGGCAGAGGTAATTAAAAATACCCGTGCTGTGCTGGCGCCCGTATACAAGAGAAATATGGAAGACAGGCTGAGCCCCATCAAGGCGGAATAGGCCCAGAAAATCATCTGGGCTGTGGCAGTCTTCAAGCTTTGGATGCGGAAGGATAAAAAGAGCACGAGCCCAATCTGCACAAAGGACAAAAGCCAGGTGATGCCACTGGGTCCCCACTGTCCTGCCGCATTTTGCGTGAACAAAAGGCTTTGAAGGGCCGGAACCTGCGTTGATAAGAAAGCCAAAGAACCCGTGAGGCTGAGCCCTACGAACATGTAAGCATATACTTTCAGCATATAAGAGCGAAGTCCTTGATCCACGCTGGTGGACGAGGCTGTGTATTGATCGATTATTTTATGACGAGAATCTGACATATGAAAGTCTCCTTTTTGTTAAAATCTCTGACCCTGATTATAATCTAGTCCTTATAAAAAGCAAGAGGACCACATCATGGGGTTGGTAGACCATAGAGAATAAGGGATCGGGTCCAGTAGGCGCCTTCCTGATTCATTAAGAGCTGGGCATGAATTTCTTGTTGGCCCAAAGGCGTTCCTTCATAGGTTTTTAAAATCTGATCCAGAAAGCGGGGAGAAAGGTTTGCTTCGTTTTCATAAGTAGTTCCCTGAGTCAGGTAAGTGTCCGCATGGTGTACTAGGGTTTTGAGGAGAGGAATAGGGCGAGGCGTTGTGGTGATGATGACACGAGGGTGAGGGCCCAAGCGTAGGCCAAACATGAGTTGGTCCCAGGTTTCTTGGGCATGAGGGAATTTTGCCAACTCATCGATCCAGGCCCCATCAAACTGAGGCCCTCGGAGTTTTTCGTAGTTACGGGCTGTGTAAATGGTGGCTCGGGCACCGGAGGGCCAGAGGAGCTCTTTCCGACGATCAATGTATGTGGGGCGACGATGAGGCGGGCAGACACTTAAAAGTCCGCTAGGACCAGCGATCATGACGGAATGGGCCTCAAGTTCTGTCTCCGCAATGAGGGCGATTCTTTTGCAATGTCTCCGCTCTACCCACTGCCGGATGGTTTCAGCGCCCGTGCGGGTTTTGCCAAAGCCACGACCGGCCATAATGAGCCAAGTGGTCCAGGAGCCAGGAGGGATTTTTTGGGAGGGCCGTGCGTGAAGGGCCCAGGTGTATTTTGAGATATTCATATGCGACACCTTCTTGTAAAAAAGAGGGATCCCGACGTTAGATTTTTTTAAGGAAATCGGGCCTCGTCGCCCCTCCTCTGGATGATGTTTGGCTGGTTTTTATAAATTTTTATATAAAGTTCCCACCAAGGACGACGGGAATAAGTTGAAGCCCAATGTATCGAATTTTTCCAAAAAAGTCAAGGATAAAATGAGCCCCCGTAAGGCCCGGAGTCCTATTTGTTCACTGCTCGATGAATGACTTCTTCCCATTGTTTTATCACATACCCTACCCCATAGGTCTGGGAAATTTTTTCGGCTTCTTTGGCTATCTTATGTCGGAGCTTCTCATCCTCAATCAGCCTGCAGATCTTGTGAACCAAGGCATCTTTATCATCTCGTCCCACCACAAATCCATTTTTACCCTCTTGAATAATATCCCGAGTGGAGCTGCCGTAATCTGTAATCACCGGCACAAGTCCCACAGCCATGGCCTCACAAAGCGCGTTGGGGAATCCTTCGCTCTCAGAAGCAAAAGCAAATATTTGGGCCTTCGTCAACTCTCCTTCCACATCTTTAACGGTCCCCAAGAGCTTAACGTTCTTCTCTAAGCCAAGTTCCTTTATAAGTCTTTCTAGGCTTTCTCGTTCTGGTCCATCTCCGCAAATCACGAGCTGTGCTTTTGGATAGCGTGCCTGTACCTGCCGAAACGCAGCAATCAAAAAATCCATGCGTTTGGAAGGGATCAATCGCCCTACGCTGATGATCTTTACAGCAGTGGATTTTACCTTTTGATCCGCGTGTTTTTTTGGTTGAGAAACAGGATTTCCAATGATCTTGACCTTAGAGGCAAGTCTCTTTCCCAGAAAGCGTGCCACTAAAGAACTTTGCGCCACAATTCCCATGGCAAAAGGATAGGTAAGACGGCGCAAAACCTTGGTGACCCAGTTCCTTTTGAAGGTTGTGGGGTCATACCTCTCTGACACAATAACGGGAAGTTTGGACCCCCGCGTGAGCAAAAGGGAAAGGAAATTAACTGTGTCAATAAATGAAATCAATACATCCGGTTTTTGCGCGCGGAGAGCCTTCCAAAATTTCCAAGACCCGTTCACAATGTTATAAGCTTTTTTAAGCAAAGACTTTTTCTTATTTTCAATGTCACCAAGACCAATCAGATTAACTCTTTTATCAGTGGGATAAAAAGGGCTTTCCTGAACTCCGGTGAAGGTAATAATGCTGATTTTATAGCGTGGATTCTGGGACAGCTGATTTACAAGAATTGATACGACGCGCTCTGCTCCCCCTGCTCGAAGAGAATGAATGGCAAAAACAATGTGGAGGGGGGTTGATTTCATTTCTTTCATAATAACAAACCTTTTGCAATGGAGCTCAGAATCTATTATAGAGTCTCAATTGTCAATCCATCTCAGGAGCGCTCGAGGTTTGAAATACGTTAGCTTTTTGTCGCAGCATGCTTTCTCTGCTTTATTTGGGCTCTTTCTCCTTCAGCTTTTCTTTTTCTGGCCCGGAGAAATGACTCCCGACAGTCAAGTCCAATATGCCATGGCGGTCTCTGGAACTTACAGCGATCATCATCCCTTTATCATGTCCTACCTGTGGCACTTTTTAGATATGCTGCATAAAGGTCCAGGACTTATGCTTTTCTTTCATTTGTCTCTGTTTTATGGGGCTCTTTTTTACTTCATGAAAGCAACCCCCGAAAAAAAAATCTTCTTTTTATTAGTTCCCTTTATCCCTCAAATTTTAATTTATTCCTTTTTGATCTGGAAAGATGTGGGATGTGCTTTTAGTTTTTTATTTGTGGGGGCTTGTCTCACATACCAAACATGCTATGCCCAAAATTCCCCTCTCAAAACACTCCCCCTTTTAATCATCCTTGCCTACGGCACTCTGGTTAAATTTCAAGCCCAATACTTAGCCCCCCTCGTGCTCTTCTGGATGGCCTATGTCCTCAGTAGAAACGCCTTTGGCAAAAGATTTATTCTGAATGTTGTTGGTGTTGGGCTTCTCTTTTATGGACTCCTCGCTCTTATCAAAGTCTTGAGCCCTCCTGTTAAGGAGAATCATTCTTGGCAATATGTGAAGCTCTATGACATGGCGTCTATTGCCCATGATACAGGAGAAGATATATTCCCAGATTTTTCCAAAACACCCCTTTTCCTCATGGAAACTCTGCACCAAAAAATCTCTCATCAAAGCGTGGATGAGCTGGTTTTTGGGAAAGAGGCGATTTTGGTGAAATCTTCGGATTCTGCTCAAATGAAGATCTTATGGAATACCTGGGCAAAATCGGTTGTGACCCATCCCCTCCTTTATTTGAAGCATAGGATTATGAACATCTCCTATGTCCTCTTTGGCGTTCCAGGGTTTGGTCCCCTTGTTTCTTTGTTGGATCAACACCTAATACCAGGATCTCTTATTTACAAAATAAGTTATGGAGCTACAAAGACCGTGAGTTTTCTCTTGCTGGCCTATTTTATCCCGGTTATTTTGGGATTCTTTTATGTGGTTCTCGGGTTTTTGGCCTGGAAAAAAAGCGTGTATGCCGCTCCCTTATTCTTTCTTAATTTGGTGGGATCTGCCCTTGTGGTTGTGCTCTTTTTCTGCTCCATGGCGGGAACGCCTCGCTACCTCTACCTGACCATTTGCTTGGTCAGCGTCTCCCATTATTTCGCCTATAAATGTTGGAAGACCTTAAGAACTATAGCTAGACGGATTTAATTATGTGTGGAATTACAGGGTTTTGGGAATTTAAGCAGCGCCATACGACAGGTGAAGAGTCCTCCATTGCCCAAAACATGGCAACCCTCATTGAAAGTCGGGGCCCTGACGGCTGTGGGGTTTGGGGGGAAGAAGGCCTTGCTCTTGCTCACCGGCGCCTTGCCATCATCGATTTAACCCCTACAGGCCATCAACCCATGATATCGGCTTCCGGCCGGCATGTGATGACCTATAATGGAGAAGTCTACAACTTTGCAGAAATTCAGGAAGATCTCGTTCGTAAAGGCGCCTCCTTCAAGGGCACCTCTGATACGGAAGTGATGCTTGCGGCCATAGAACATTACGGGCTAGAGGCAGCAGTTCAAAAGTTTGTGGGCATGTTTGCTTTTGCCCTGTGGGATAAGCAAGACAAAGCTCTTTATTTGGTGCGGGACCGGGTGGGGGTAAAGCCCCTCTACTGGGGTCTCCACAGGGGTGTTTTCTTTTTTGGATCCCAGCTGAAAAGTTTTCGGGGCCATCCTGCTTTCAATCCCTCCCTTGATCTGAATTCTTTGGGACTCTATTTCCGGTACAACTATGTGCCTGCCCCCCATACGATTTTTGAAGATTTCCAAAAACTGAAACCCGGACACATTTTAAGAATAGATGCGGCGGGGAAAATTGATATTCATCCCTATTGGGAACTGTCAAAAGTTATCAAGACCCGCCCTTCCAGAGAGGAACCCCTTGCGGAGCTGGAAAAAGATCTGGAAGATCTCTTAAAAGATGCAGTGCAGAAACGGATGATTGCCGATGTGCCTCTCGGGTGCTTCCTGTCGGGGGGAACGGATAGCTCCTTGGTGGCAGCCCTCATGCAGGCAGGTTCCCGGCAACCCATTAAGACATTCTCCATTGGCTTTACGGAGGACGCTTATAATGAAGCTCCCTTCGCAAAAAAAATAGCCGCCCACCTGGGAACGGATCATCAGGAATTTTATGTAACGCCGGAAGATTGCCGAAAAGTCATTCCCACCATTTCGGATTGGTGTGATGAGCCTTTTGCAGACTCTTCCCAAATCCCCACCTATCTGGTGTCTAAATTGGCACGCCAGCAAGTGACGGTGGCTCTGTCTGGAGATGGAGGGGACGAGCTCTTTGCGGGCTATAACCGATATAAGATTGCGGCAGGCATCTGGAACCGCATTCAAAGTATCCCCGCCCCCTTACGGCGGGGAATCGGGAGAGGAATGGACAAGCTCCCTTCCGCTCTTGGAGAAACTCTGAACAAAACCATTTTTTACAAAAATCCTTATGCGGACTTGAGCTACAAAATTAGCAAAGTTGCAGCGCTTCTCCAGGCCAGCAATGAGGAGGGTTTGTATCTGAATTTTGTTTCCCATTGGCCCAATCCAGAGGAACTCCTTAAAGGTTATTTGCATGTGAGGGATGACACCTTGGCTCCCTATTTTAAAAACTCCGGTCTTTCCTTCATAGAGGAAATGCAATGGGCAGACATGATGACCTATTTGCCCGATGATATTCTCACAAAAGTGGACCGAGCTAGCATGGCCGTGAGCCTAGAGGCCCGGGAACCTCTTTTGGATCACCGTCTCATAGAGTTTGCCTGGCAGCGGATCCCAGAGAAATACAAAATCCACGAAGGACAGACCAAATGGATTTTAAAAAGAATTCTATCCCGCTATGTACCGGAGTCCTATTTTGATCGACCCAAACAAGGGTTTGGTATTCCTTTAGGCAGTTGGCTAAAGTCCGACTTAAAAGAATGGGCCGGAGATCTCTTGTCGCCGGACCTAATCGCTCGCCAGGGCATTCTGAATGCGGCTCCTATAGAAAAAGCCTGGGCGAATCATTTGAATGGCAAAGAAAACAACCAATATAAACTTTGGGGGGTTCTTATGTTTCAATCCTGGCTTGAGGGAGCCTCGCTCTAGAGAGGGATGCCCGAGCCCTATCCGAGGCTCCTCTCCAGTCTCGAACCATATGAACTAGCACAACAGATACCTTAGGGCTTCTTTGTGGGGGAGGGAGGAGATGCGCCTGAGCTTCTCCAAAACACCTCCCGAAACCCTTGCTTAAAAATGGGTAGGCCCTTATAATCGAGGCATCTTAAAGAGGATCGTCTAGAAAGGTACCTATATGAAGCTGCTGGTGGAAAAATCTCTTCTGTTAAAAGCCTTATCCCATGCCCAGGGAATCGTTGAACGTCGGGCCGTGTCCCCCATTTTATCAAACGTTTTACTGAAGGCAGAAGAGGGAAAACTCATCATCACGGCCACAGACCTAGATGTGTCCATTGTAGAATCTTTGCCCGCCACCATAGAGAAGGGGGGCGCCACGACAGTTTCTGCTCACACCTTCTATGACGTGGTGCGAAAATTGCCCGATGGAGCAGAAATAGAACTCTCTGAAAAAGTGGAAAATTCCCAACTGGTGATTAAGTGTGGCAAGTCCAAATTTAATCTTCCCGTGTTATCCGCCAAAGACTTTACTAACCTTAAAACATCGGACCTCCCCCACCATTTTAAGCTGAGGGCTGACGAGCTTCGAAATCTCATTAACCACACGCGGTTTGCCATTTCCACAGAGGAAACCCGCTACTACTTAAATGGAATTTATTTGCACACCCGGAGTCATGAAGGGGAGCTGGTCTTGCGCGCCGTATCTACGGACGGACATCGGTTGGCCTTGGCAGATGTGTCCGAGCCCGAAGGGGCCGCGGGCATGCCCGATGTGATTGTCCCTCGGAAAGCCATTCTAGAGCTGGCAAAACTTCTAGAAGGGGTTGACCTGGATGTAGTGGTGGCGCTGTCCTTGACGCAAATCACTTTTGCGGTGGGGCGGGTTCTCTTGGCCTCTCGATTGATTGATGGCACTTTTCCCGATTATGAAAAAGTCATCCCCAACTCTAACCCCCATATGCTGACGGTGAACTGTAAGAAATTTGCGGAAGCCGTGGATCGGGTATCCACCATTGCCAGCGAGAAATCCCGAGGGGTGAAGATTACCTTGGAACCTCAGAAAATTATTATTTCCGCCTCTAGCACAGAGCAAGGTATGGGAACGGAAGAACTGGATGCCAGCTATAACGGTAAGCGCATCATCATGGGGTTCAATGCGCGGTATCTTTTGGATGTGGCGCAGCAGGTTTCTGGTGAAAATATGGTGTTCTGGCTGTCGGACGAAAACTCTCCCACCATTATCAAAGGGGGGGCAGAAGAAAACACACTGTATGTGTTGATGCCCATGCGTTTGTGAGGCCTGGATCTGGGGTTTCTCTAGAAAGATCTCTTGATACGGACGTTCATTCCTGTTGGATTGCCGCTTTGTCTCTTCAGAATTTCAGGAATTATGAGATTTTTCATTTGGAAGCAGATCAACGGTCTGTGGTTCTGACAGGGGAGAACGGGGCGGGCAAAACCAATATCCTGGAAGCGCTCTCTCTTTTGACTCCCGGGAAAGGCTTAAGGCGCGCAAAAAATTCTGATTTTGCCCGTGTGGGAAGTGACTCCCAGAATTGGTCTGTTTCTGTTATAATGAAAGCGGACGAAGAGGTTCAAGTGGGGACAGGGGTTCAGTCCTTGGAAAACTTGGAAGATCCTCGGCGGATTGTGAAGATCAACCATGCGGTGAGTCCTCAGACGGCTTTGTCGGAGTGGGTTAGTGTTTTATGGCAGACCCCTCAGATGGATGGGCTCTTTGATGAAGGGATGGGGGTTCAGCGGAAATTTTTGGACCGATTGGTATCCACGCTTTTTCCAGAGCACACCCAGCATCTGTATCGGTATGAGCATGCGCTTCGGGAAAGATCCCGCCTTTTGAAGGAAGGGTCGTCCGAAATAAAATGGATCGAAATTTTGGAAGCCACCATTGCCCAAGAAGGGTTGGCCATTCTGTCTTTGAGAGATGTATTTTTGAAAGAACTGAATCCTTTGTGTGGTACAGGCGTGACAAATTTTCCGAAAGTAGAGATTTCTCTGCGGGGAGATTTGGAGAGTTGGGCTGACCATATGTCTTCTTTGGAAGCGGAAGAAAAATTCCAAAGAAGCCTCCTGGAAAGTCGGCATCAAGATACGCAGTTTGGTGGCGCTAAGACAGGCACCCATCAGACCCAAGTGAAGGTGTTTCACGTGGCGGAGAATAAGTTTGCAGAGGTGTGTTCTACGGGCGAACAGAAGGCGCTTTTGCTGGGCATTATGTTGGCCAACTGTCGGTTGCATATGAAACATCACCGTCGTCGACCCTTGTTGCTGTTGGATGAAGTGGTGGCTCATTTGGATGCATCACGGCGCGCAAGTCTTTTTGAGGAAATCGAAGACTTAGGGGTCCAGGCTTGGTTCACTGGAACAGACGAATCTATTTTTTTGCCTTTGGGTGAGAAGGCGCAATTTTTTAAAATTCACCGGGCTAAGATAGTGCCCAAGATTGTAAACTAGAAAGAGAAAGTAATTATGACATTGGCTGCAGAAAACTACGGAGCATCGTCCATTAAGGTTTTACGAGGACTGGATGCGGTACGCAAACGTCCCGGTATGTATATTGGGGATACGGATGATGGGTCTGGTCTTCACCATATGGTATACGAAGTGGTGGATAATGCTATCGATGAGGCCCTGGCGGGTCATTGCGATGAAGTGAGAGTGACTCTGAACGAAGATGGGTCTGCCACCATTTCGGACAACGGTCGTGGCATCCCCGTGGATATCCATGAGGAAGAAGGGGTTTCTGCGGCTCAGGTGATCATGACGCAGCTCCATGCGGGGGGGAAGTTTGACCAAAATTCCTATAAGGTATCGGGCGGTCTCCACGGAGTGGGGGTATCGGTGGTGAATGCACTGTCAGAGCATCTTAGATTACGCATTTGGCGAAATGGCAAGGAATATGCCATGGATTTTCATCACGGAGAGCCGGTGGCTCCTTTGACGGAAGTGGGGCCTGGAAATGGGCGCAAGGGAACGGAAGTAACCTTTCTGCCCTCTAAAGAAACTTTTACCAAGGTGGAATTTGAACTGTCTATCCTGGAGCATCGTCTCAGAGAATTGGCTTTCTTGAATTCGGGTGTGCGCATTACCCTTGTTGATAAGCGGCAGGAAGAGCCCAAGGAACTGGAACTTTATTACGAAGGAGGGATCCAAGTTTTTGTGGAATATCTCGACCGTCATAAAACAGCTCTTCATCAACCAGTGATTTATATCAAAGGCGAGCGGGATGGTATTATCGTGGAAGCGGCTTTGGAATGGAATGATACCTACCATGAAACCATGCTGTGCTTTACTAATAACATTCCTCAAAAGGATGGGGGGACCCACTTGGCGGGCTTTCGGGCGGCGCTCACACGAATTGTGAATAGTTATTCTCAGGAAATGGGCGTGGCGAAGAAAGAGAAAGTTTCCCTGGTGGGAGATGATGCGCGGGAGGGCCTCACCTGTGTGCTCTCTGTGAAAGTGCCGGATCCTAAATTTTCCTCTCAAACAAAAGAGAAATTGGTATCGTCGGAAGTGCGTCCTGTGGTGGAAGGTCTTGTGAGTGATAAGCTGTCCCAGTGGTTTGAAGAAAATCCCGTGGAGGCGAAAATTGTCATGGGCAAAATTGTGGAGGCGGCTTCTGCTCGCGAGGCGGCCCGAAAAGCGCGGGAACTGACCCGGCGCAAAAGCGTTTTGGATATTAACTCCTTGCCGGGAAAATTGGCCGACTGCCAAGAAAAAGATCCGGCTCAGAGTGAAGTGTTCATCGTAGAGGGAGATTCAGCGGGGGGCAACGCCAAACAAGGGCGGAACCGGAAGAATCAGGCAATCCTCCCCATTCGGGGTAAGATCCTCAATGTGGAGCGCACGCGCTTTGATCGCATGTTGGGGTCCGAGCAGATTGGAACCCTGATTTCCGCTTTGGGAACCAGCATTGGCCCCGTTGAATTTAACATTGAAAAATTGCGGTATCACAAGATTATCATCATGACGGACGCGGATGTGGATGGAAGTCATATCCGCACCCTGCTGCTCACGTTCTTTTATCGCCAGATGCCGGCGATTATTGAACGGGGCTATTTGTACATCGCTCAACCCCCTCTGTATAAAGTGAAGAAGGGACAATCGGAATTGTATCTAAAGAATGATGAGGCCCTTGATGACTACCTGATTTCTGAAGGCGTCCATCAGACCACCCTGGAAGCGGGGGATGGCAGCCATCGCGGAGGTCTTGACCTGAAAGCCTTTGTGGAAGAGGCCGCCCAGATCAGAAGATCTCTTGAGAAGTTGAACGCAAAACTCAATGGAATCTCCATTTTGGAGCAGGCGGCCATTCTGGGTATTCTGGATTTCAAAAAACTCGAAGAGGGAAAATACACGGAAGATCAGGCGAGAGCTTTGGCCAAAAGGTTGAACGAGATTCATGGGTATAAACCAGCAGATGTGTGGAATGGAGCAGTGACGGAAGAAGGAAATATTATCCTCAAGCGGACACAGGAAGAAATTCCAGAGCGGTTTGTGCTGCCCTGCTCCATCACGCATCTTCCTGAAGCCCGCCAAGTGGCCAACAAAGAGAAGGCTTTGCAGGCTTACCTTGCCCCGGCTATCCTAAAGTTCAAAGAGCGTCAGGAAAAGGTCTTGGGCCCTTGTGACCTGGTGCGGCTTATTATTGAGGATGGCCGTCGTGGCATGACCATTCAGCGATATAAGGGGCTGGGAGAAATGAATGCAGATCAGCTGTGGGAGACAACTTTGGATCCTGAGGCGCGATCCTTGTTGCAGGTTCACGTGACCCATGTGGATGAAGCCAATGATATTTTTGCCATTCTCATGGGAGAAGCGGTGGAACCTCGTCGGGATTTCATTCAAGAAAATGCCCTTAATGTTCAAAACTTGGATGCGTAAAAATCATGGCAAAAAAAACACCTTCTAAGGCACCCGCAAAAGTTAAAGATCTTCGTCAGAAGATCTTTAGATGGATTTTAATCCTAGGGATTTGGGGATTCATTGTTCTGGCCAGCATCATTGGCTGGTATGCCTATGATTTGCCGGACATCCAAAACCTGGATACAAAGACCCGGGAATCGAGCATGGTGTTCCTGACGCGCGACTATCATGAGATTGCCCTCCAGGGAGATCTGTATGGGGAGACGGTGACCATTAAGACCGTTCCTAAAGCCCTGATTAACGCCTTGCTGGCCACAGAGGATCGGACATTCTTTGAGCATTATGGGGTGGACTGGAAAGGTTTAGCGCGGGCCTTCGTGAAAAACATCATGGCGGGAGGATATGTGCAGGGGGGAAGTACCATCACCCAACAGTTGGCTAAAAATTTGTTCTTGTCTCCGGATCGATCCATTTCGCGCAAGATGCGGGAATTTTTGCTGGCCCTTTGGCTTGAGCACCACTTCACAAAAGAGCAGATCTTGAATATCTATCTGAATCGGGTGTACTTGGGGAACAAGACCTTTGGGGTGGATGCGGCAGCACAGCAATATTTTGGTAAGCTGATTTCCCACTTGAATACGGTGGAATGCGCCATCATTGTGGGGCTTTTGAAAGCCCCCACGCGATTTGGCCGAAATGATGACCTTTTGCGAGAGCGAGCTCAGGTGGTTTTGAAAAACATGTTGGAAGAAAAATATCTGACAGAAGAAAAATATGCCCGCTCCCTTGAGACCCTTAAAAATGTTAAATTCCACAAGAATCCTTATGGAAACAATCATCGATATTTCACGGACTGGATTTCCTCTGAGGTAGAAAAAATTGTAGATAAACGGCAAGATTTGATCGTGGTGACAACCCTTGATTTGCCTTTGCAAAATGCAGCTACTCAAATCCTGAGAACCCGGCTTGCGGCCATTCGGGAGGACTCCCATGTGGAAGAAGGGGCTTTTGTGGCCATGGGATACGATGGGGCCGTGAGAGCCATGATTGGGGGAAAAAGTTATAACAGCAGTCAGTTCAACGTGGCGGTTCAGGCAAAACGGCAGGCAGGGTCCGTGGCGAAGTTGATGGTATTCTTAGCGGCCCTTGAATTGGGTTATGACATGGATATGATGATTTCCGATAAGCCCTATCGCAATAAGAAATGGACCGTTCGGGATTATAAATGGGATACAAAGGGAGAAATAACGCTCCGGGATGCCTTTGTATACTCCGTGAATACGGCGACGGTGCGCTTGGCCCAAAAAGTGGGTGTGCAGAAAATTATTGATGTGACGGAACGCCTCGGGTTCCAAGAGAAACCAGAGGCAAACCTGACCATTGCTTTGGGGACATCGGAATCCAATCTTTTGGAGTTGGTAAAGGTCATGGGCGTTGTGGCCAACCATGGGGTGGCGGTAAAGCCCTACGGAATTCTGGAAATTCGCACCTCCGGTGGAAAAGTTCTTTATAGGCGGAATGCAGAAGCAGCGAAGGCGGAAGAAGTGCGGGAATTTGATGAGTCCGTCATGACGCAGATGGAGGAATTACTCAAATTGACGGTGGATGTGGGTCGTGGAAAGAATGCGCAAATCCCTGGAGAGAAAGTATTTGGAAAGACGGGGACCAGCCAAAAGTTTAGGGATGCTTGGTTTGTGGGATACACGCCGGAAGTGATTGCCGGTGTCTGGCTGGGCAATCCCGATGATTCTCCGATGAATAAGGTTGCAGGCGGGAATTTTCCTGCTAAAATCTGGTCAGAAATTGTGAGGACCATGAAACCAAAGGAGTAGACTATGGCAAAGCTTTATTTTTATTATTCGGCAATGAATGCGGGGAAAACAACGACTCTTTTGCAGTCCGATTATAACTATAAAGAACGGGGCATGAAGACGCTTCTATTTATTCCCATCATCGACGATCGCTACAAAAAAGGAACCATTACCTCCCGCATCGGTCTTTCTTCAAAAGCCAAGGCCTTCGGGGCGGATTTTGATTTTTTGGACTTCGTTCAAAAGGAGATCAAAAAAAGCCCAGAAAAGATTAAATGTGTTTTAGTGGATGAGGCCCAGTTTTTAAAGAAAGAGCAAGTGGCCCAATTGAGTGATGTGGCGGATCTTTTAGGTATCCCCGTGCTTACCTACGGACTCCGGACGGACTTTTTGGGAGAGCCTTTTGAGGGCAGTAAATACTTGCTGGCCTGGGCAGAGGAAATCAACGAAATCAAAACAATCTGTCATTGTGGGCGTAAAGCCACCATGAACGCGCGGATTGACTCTAAAGGGAAACAGGTGCGCGCGGGTGAGCAAATCGCTATCGGCGGCAATGATCTTTATATCTCTTTATGTCACAAGCACTTTAAAGATGGTGATGTGGGAGGGAAGCCCAAGATGATCGAAGAATCTTTGCAGAAAATATTTAATTAAGTGGGATCCTGACGTTGGCACGTTGAGTCTCTTCGGCATGACAAAAAAGAAAGATTTTCCTGTAAAATCCTTTCAAAATTTCGTTATAATGGGGTCATGCACAAAGCCTCACCCATCAGTCCCCTTGATCTGAGCGTTTCCAAGCTTCTGCGGACCTATTTGTGGCCCAGAAATAGCTTGGGCATCCGGGCTACGGTTTTCTTTTCCCTATTTCTGATCTTTGCTTCCAAGATTTGCGGAATCTGGGTGCCTCTTTTCTATCGCCAAGCGGTGAATGAGCTGAGCCTTCATCCGACACAGTTTAGCTATCTGGTATTAGTGGCGTTGGCGGCCTATGGACTTACCCGAGTTCTGGCCATTGGGTTTTTGGAGGCAAAGGATTTTCTGTTTGCACGGGTTGAACAACGGGCCGTGCGTCTTGTGTCTTTGCGCGTCTTTGAACACCTCAATCACCTGAGTCTTCGATTCCATCTGGATCGACAAACGGGCAGTGTGACCCGGAGCCTGGAAAAAGGCAGCCGGGCCATTGAGACCTTCCTGAAGTTTTCCACCTTTACCATCATCCCGCTGTTTGTGGAGCTGGCCCTGGTGTTGGGGACCGTGATGTATCTCTATGGGGGGTTGCTTACCCTCATGATTGCCTCTGTGGTGGTGATTTATACGGTGTACACCTTGAAGGTAACCCAGTGGCGGTCGGTTTTTGTGCGGGAAAAAAGCCAACAGGATATCCGGTGTAATCATCGGGCTGTGGAGAGCTTGCTGAACTACGAAACGGTCAAATACTTTGGGAATGAAAAACTTGAATTAAAACGATTTGGGGAAGCGCAGACGGCCTATGAGAGGGCAGCTGTTAAGGATAAAAAGGGATTGGCTATCCTCAACGGAGGCCAAGGACTCATTGTGTCTTTGGGACTTGTGGGGACTCTCTGTTTCATGGGTACAAAAATCATGGAGGGGCAGATGACCATTGGTGACTTGGTGCTGGTGAACGTGTATTTTGCCCAACTTTATCAGCCCTTAAATATGTTGGGATGGGCGTACCGAGAAATTAAGCGGTCCCTCATGGAAATGCAGGAGATGCTGACACTTCTGGGGGCGCCTGTGGAAATTTCTGATGGGTCAAATTCAAAAAGTTTGCGCGCCAAAGATACGACCCTTGTATTTCAAAATGTGTCTTTTGCGTACAATGAAGATAGACCCATCCTGAAGGATATTTCCTTTGAGGTACCAGCCCATCACAAGGTGGCCATTGTGGGGTCCAGTGGGTCGGGAAAATCCACTCTGGCCAAATTGATTTTCCGATTCTATGACGTGACGGAGGGGCAGATCACCATTGGAGGAGAAAATATCCGAGACGTGACCCAAGCAAGTCTTCGGAAGCTCATTGGAGTGGTGCCCCAAGACATGGTCCTCTTCAACGAAAGCATTGCTTATAACGTGGGGTATGGGGATCCACGGGCCTCCAAAAAAGAAATTGAGTGGGCCATAAAAAGCGCCAATCTTAGCTCCTTTATAAAACAGCTTCCCAAAGGCATTGAAACCCTTGTGGGGGAGCGGGGCCTTAAAATATCTGGGGGAGAAAAGCAGCGAATTGCTATTGCGCGGACCCTTTTGAAGCGGCCAAAAATTTTCCTCTTTGATGAGGCGACCTCTTCTTTGGATAGCAAGACGGAAAAAAATATTCAGGATAATCTGAATAAAATTTCAAAAAAACAGACCACCATTTTGATCGCCCACCGCCTGTCCACGGTGGTGGATGCAGATCAGATTTTGGTGCTGGATCAGGGACGTATCGTGGAGCGGGGGACCCATGAGGCACTTCTAAAACAGAAGGGGTTGTATGCTCAGATGTGGGCCCGGCAGCATAAGAAGAAGACATGAAAACCATCCTAGTTTATGGGGGGGAAGATTTGCTAGGGGATGCTATCCTCAAGCTACCTTTTATTCATGGGTTACGGCGGGCGTTCCCGAAGGCCCACATTACCTGGTGGACAGGATACAAAAAAAGTGTGTTTGCAACCCTGCTGAAGCCTTTGGCTGTGGGGTATCTGGATGAGGTGATGGAGATGCCTCTGGACAAACACAGCTTGCGAGATCGGAATTTTAATCTGATCATCGATACGCAACGAGATTTGAAACCAACTCTTCGTCTTCGAAAAATTCCCCATGATAAGTTTTTGTCCCGCACGTGGAACTATTGGTTTTCCGATTTCAAGGGTCCGAAGAAGGGGGAGTCCCAGCATTTGTCGGAACAGCTGCTGACCCTTTTGTCTGCAGTGACGCCTGTGGAGAGGCTCAAAGATTTTTCCGTAAAGCTGGATAAAAAATATACGGACGCGGTGAAAAAGATTTTGCCGAAGGGGCATGTGTATGTGGGGTTGGCCCCCGGCGCGGGGCAGCCCAAAAAGTGTTGGCCTTTGGAGAAGTTTGTGGAAGTGGCGCACGTGCAAGTCACAAAAAACCGGGTGCCGGTGTTTATTTTGGGGCCCCAGGAGGCGGCGTGGTGGGAGCCTCTAAAGGCTAAGGTACCGGAAGCGCTTTTCCCGCTGCAAGAACATCCACAGCTGATGAAGGACCCCCTTTATACGACGGCCATCGGAAATGCCTTGGCCTGTGCTGTGGCCAACGATTCAGGCACGGGACATCTGTTGGGCATCTCAACGGCACCGCTGATTAGTTTATTCGCCCGGGATAATTATGCAAAAATAAAATCCATTTCGAAGAAGTTGACCATTTTGAATGCACGAGATTTTGGGGGAGAGGGTATGGCTGATCTACCGGTGGAGAGGGTGTTGGCGGCAGTGGAAGAAATTCTTGGGAGGGGATGAGGAAGAAACCTGGGTTTCCACAAAAATTCGGTATGGATTTTTCGCGATGACGATAATGGGGGCATCTTCACGAGGAGCCTGAGCTCCGGGGTGATCCAGCTTCTTTTTGAATTTAAGCTGGGTCCCGCGCCTCTTTCAGAGGCTCTGGATGACAGCATGCTTTACGAAAGAACGGCCATTTCAAAGCAACCAGAAAAGCTCATACGCTCAAAATAAGTATCGCCTCGCAAAACCTAGAAAGACGAGGAGGGGATTATAAACGGTTCTTCTTTTTGGGCGACCTTATAGATCTACTCAGGAAGATTTCTGAAGAGGGGGCTGTTAAGGACCAGGCGCTCCCACCCGCGGATACCGTTGTCCAGTTTAGTGATGAGGGTTAGGGGCTCCTCATCGGGGTGGCGGTGGTGGATTCTAAAGTATCCTTTAAAGACATCTTGGGTGGTGGGCACCACAAAAATACCCTTTGGATTTTTAAAATAGGTGATGCCGAGGAGAGATTGATCGTGACGATGGCTGCCGCCCCCAGAGCTTGTGGCCGTCAAAGGACCGTCATCCAGAAGAAGGTCTTTGTCTTCACAATAGGTCAACCATTTTTGAATAAATTTCCGAGTGGTGGGGGTGTTTTTTAGGAGAATCACGCCACCGATAAAAGCGGGAGACTGGCGGCAGGCCTCTCTGTCACATCCGGTTTTAACCAAGGCATTTTTCTTTGTCACGTTGCTGAGAATTTCATTTTCATAGGCAAAGAGAACCACATCGTTGGTCTTTAGGAGATCCAACAGGGGGGTGGGATTTTTTTGCAAGACAAAGCCCGCATCGCAATAGATCACATAGGCATTTTCAGGGACTTGACGGAGGGTATTCTGAATAATCCAAGGTTTCCAGAGCCAATAGCCGGCCCCCTTCTTTTGGGCAAAAACATCCTTATGTTTGGCGATAAATTTTGGATCAATAAAGCTTTTTTTGTAATTAAAAAGAAAATTAACATTCCACTGGAGAGCAGAGTAGGTCAGCATTTTCTGATTTTTCCGGAACACAGCAGGGCCATCAGAATAGGACACCAAATAAACGGGACGCTTCAGCTCATTTTCCAGAGGCGCCTTAGACACATCCGTTAGAAAGAAGGCTCTTACAAAAACATAGGCCAGAAGACACACTCCAAAAAAACTGAGGCCTAGAAAAATTTTTAAGAAAGGAAAGCGGGTCATGGGGTGTTCCTTGAGGCTTTATAAATCCACTTGGCCACTTGTTTGAAGAAATCGCTGTCAACGAGGCGACGTTCCCATCCCCGGGTTCCATTATCCAATTTAAACATGAGGCTTTGATCTTCGGCGGCGGGATGGCGATGGTGGTATCGGAGGTAGTCATACATGATCTTCTCCGTGCCCTTGATGACAAACACACCCTTGGGGTTATGAAAGTAGGTGACGGCCAGCATGGACTCATCGGCCCGGTGTGCATTGCCGGGGCCATCCTCATAGAGAAGTAGGTCGTCATCTTCGCAATACTTTAACCATTGGCCCACAAAATGCCGAGTGGTGGGGGTGTTTTTCATAAACAACACACCACCCAAAAGGGCGGGTGACTTCCGACCTGCTTCCGTATTGGTGTGAGTCTTGATGAGGGCGGAGGGTTTACAGTGGGAGCCTAAGGGGCCACCATAGGCGAAAACAACCATGTCATGGTCTTTGAGAAGGTCCAGGAAGGGCTTGGGGTTTTTCTCAAAAGTGAATCCTCCGTCACAATAAATGAGGTAGGCATTCTCAGGGATTTGTTTGAGCGTATTCATGACAACCCAAGGTTTCCAGAGCCAGTAGCCAGCACCCTTTCTTTTGGCAAAAACATTTTTGTGTTTTTCTAAAAAGGCGGGATCAATGAGATGATGCTGGTAATTGAAAATGAACCCAATGCCCTTGTGGAGAGCAGAGTAGGCAAAGGTCTTTTGATTTTTCCGGAACACTTCATGGCCTGCCGCATAGGAGGCCACATAGATGGGTTCCTCAAGCTCATTTTCTAGAGGCATGCGGGAGACATCTGTCAGGAAAAAAGCGCGGATAAAAACATAGGCCGTAACGGCTACCCCAAGGAAGCCAAGACCCAGAAGAATTTTCAGGAAAAGTTTCAAGCGCATGGCATGAAAATACGGGGGGAGAGAAGGGAAGTCAAGGGGGCTATAGCTCAGTCTCACATCTGTTTGAACTTTTACATCAGTTTGGTTATTTGAAATAACTTTTCGTCGTATATGGACAGGTTGGGATAGTCAAATAAAAAAACACCGAACGAAGTGGGGTAAAAAGGGAATAAGAAGAAGCCGTCATATATTCGGTATCTGTGTACCTTAATGGTTTATGCATTCCGTAAGAATCCTGGCGTT
>CAIWGV010000045.1 GCA_903912365.1 uncultured Alphaproteobacteria bacterium | reverse complement strand
CGTTACAGCATCAAATTTAAGATTATCGCTGGAATTGTGAACCTCAAAAATGGATTCGCTCCCGTCTGATCCAAAAATGGGAAAGGGAAAATCTCCTTTCTTTTTAAAACACCTTGGAGGATGACTTACGCATGAGGTCTATTGTAAAAAGTAAAAACAGATATTTTTTCATGAAATTTTTATTCTCCAATATTTATAATCGATTTCTATTTTACCGTAAGAACTTTGTCAATTCTTTTGTATAAGAGTCCCGGACTTCTCATTACTTTTTCGAAGCCTTTGGCTCAAGGATTTTAACTGCCCACAAGCCGCAAAGATATCTTGGCCCCGGGGACGACGCACGGGGGAGGCATAGCCCGCTTTTTCCAAAATGGCGCTAAACACACCGATGGTTTCCGAAGAAGAACACTCAAAGGGAGCGTTCGGCCAAGGGTTGAAGGGAATCAAATTTATTTTCGATGGAATGTTTTTCAAAAGCCGAATCAGTTCGCGGGCCTCTGCCGGGGAGTCATTGATCCCTTTTAACATCACATACTCAAAGGTGACGCGATTGGATTTATTGGTTCCTGGGTAGTTTTTACAAGCGGTCAGAAGTTCGTCGATGGGATATTTACGGTTTATGGGCACAAGAACATTGCGCAGTTCATTTGTCACCGCATGCAAGGATATGGCCAGACTGACACCTAAATCGTTACCACACTGAACAATGTGAGGGACAACTCCGGATGTAGATAAGGTGATGCGCCGGGGCGCGAGATCCAACCCCTGAGGGTCCATGATGAGGGTAAGGGCTTTTTTGACATTGTCGTAATTATAGAGGGGTTCCCCCATACCCATCATGACGACATTGGAGACATGCCGATTTCCTGCAGGTGCAGGCCATTCCCCAAATACATCCCGGGCCACCATGAATTGGCCTACGATTTCTGCGACTGTTAGGTTGCGCACTAAAGTTTGAGTGCCCGTGTGGCAAAATTTACAGCTGAGGGCACACCCAACTTGAGACGACACGCACAGAGTCCCTCGGGTTTTTTCAGGGATGTGAACCGTTTCCACTTCGTTTCCATCAGACAGGGAGAGAAGCCACTTTTGGGTGCCATCCAAGGACACTTGAGGGATCTTGATGGTGGGTCGATCCAAAGAAAACCCAGCAGTTAGGGCCTCTCGAAGATCCTTTGGGAGATTGGCCATGGCTCCAAAATCACGAACGCCATGATAATAGATCCAGTGATAAAGTTGCTGGACCCGATATTTGGGAACATTCAGAGACAAGAGAGCCTCTTGAAGCTCTGGCACATTAAGGCCAATCAAATTTTGTTTTGGGTTGGTGCTTTCCATCATGTATCTCATATAAGAGTTATTGGTGAAATAAACAACCTGTTTCATGAAAAAAGACCTTTGTGATATAAAGAATTCGGGAAAACTTTAGGAGAAATTATGCTCAATCGAATCGTTTTAATGTCTTTCAAGAAGGATTTGTCCCAGACTCAGGTAGACGCTATCCTACAGGATCTGACAGAGGTTATGGAGTCTATCCCGGAGGTCAGGAGTTTTTCTTGTGGAAAAGATTGCAGCCAAGATGGCCTTGCCCGAGAGCTAACCCACGCCCTGGTACTTCACTTTGACTCTGCAGATGCCCGGCAAAACTACTTCAAGCATCCTAACTACAAAGGGATTGAGAAGAGATTAGGGGACGCCTTGGAATCGGCCCTTACGTTTGATTACGTGTTTTAACTTTACTCACACAACTTCTCAAACCTTGGAAGGAATCGAGGCCGGGGAGACTTGCAAATTTCTTCTATTTCCTTGGATCCCCTGCCCCATCCCGCGTCGGATCTTTTTCGGTAGGTGGTGTAATATTGCCTCCAGCTATCTAGAAAATTTTTCCGGTCCATCATCAGAAGGAAAATACGAGCCTCTACGAGAGAGTCATATTTTTTATCGCCCTTTGTCACGGATTTTAGAAGCCTGTAATGATTGGCCACATATTTTTCCCACGCCTTTTGTCCGCGGGTAAAAGCCGCTACGATTTGAGGATTGTTTGTAAAGCTATCTACAAGGGCCAGGAAAGAAGCATAAACATCTTTTTGGGTTTGCATCAGAAAGCTTGAGTAGCCCCCGTCTACAGATTCTTGAGGGGAAGATTGAATAAAATTATCCTTGGCTTTCTGATAAACTTTTCCATAGTCTTTTGGGTTTTCAGGAGCAATCAAAACCCCTGTTTTTTCCCGACGCGGATAATCCTCAGCATTTTCTTTTTCACGCTCTCGCATGCTTTTTGATTCCAAATAAATATCTGGGGATTGGAAGGCCAGAGTCTTCAAATAAGAAATATCTTTGAGGGCGTGGGATAAAAGATCCACAGTCTTTAACCTCTCATAGAAAAGAGGGTAGTAAATAATGGAGGTGTATCTCTCGGGCATTTTTTCTTTGAAATAAACATAAGTTTCGTTCACGTGGGAACACAGGTAGCTATCCCATAGGAGACGTTCCTTATTTAAGAGGCCTCTAAGTAAGGGATCTTGTGAGGCTAGAACGAAAGACCTCTTCGAATAGTTGCTTATGTTGAATCTTTGGCAGTTCCCAAACTCTTCTGACCGAGAGATATGCCAGCAACTTTTGGGGTCCGAATCATTAAAAACAATATGGGTATTTGTATCTTTATAAGCGTTCATTTTTGGATTATCCAAAGGAAGGCAAATCCCCCAGGCAGTGGGGAGGATACATATCATGAGGAGTAGAAATATTTTGGGCATTTAGCTTCCTTTATAAAATCTATACATTTGGACAGCATCTAATCGCCGCTCCAAACTAAGTCGTTGCCAATCCTTATCCACATCGGGAAGGGGGAGATTTAAAGCCTTACTTGGCAATGTTCTTGGATCAAAAGAATGCTCCAGATAAACCATAATCTCTATGCATCGCCGCTTTGCCATGGGGAGAAAAAATTTCCCTGAAAAATTTGTGAATCGGCCCATGCCATCGGGCACCTTGAAATATTCTTTGGCATTAACCTCTTTGAGAGCCATGGTTTTTGAAAACTGTACATGGCCTAAGTTATAGCAAAAACAAGAAAGTCCATCATACTCATATTGGAAAAGAGGAACTTTTACCAAATCCTGAATGGAAAATATTTTAAGGTCTTCGTTCAAAATGGCATCACCTTGCTCCTGAGTAATTCCTTTGTGAAGCTGGGACTGGTTAATTCCAAGGAGGGCTAGAACTTTGTCATCTTTTGAGACCTGGTGGCCATATCCAATAGACCACAAAGGATCTCCCGTTGCAGTCATCCCATCTTCATAAAGGAATTTTTTAAATCCCTCCAATCTTTCCAAAAGTTTGCGCCCCTTGTCTGAAATAGAAGAGATTATAGTGCGCTCAGGGGGAGGGGGGGTAACCCCAGAAAGGCCTTCGGACTTTTTTTGAACGTCAGGTAAAAGATCCTGAGGTCCCTTAGGTGAGGCATGGGAGGTGGATGCCATAAGCAGACTTAAAATTAAAAGTATAACCCTCATGCAACCTCCTCTCTTGAGTGTAGCGGAGGAGCTGAAGGATCTCAAGGTGTTTAGGGTGTGCGAGACAGAGATCGAACAACTCCTCTGAGGGTCCGCACTTCTTGTTCTGTTAATTCTATCCGTTCAAAAATACTTCGCAGGTTCCAAACCATGCGGTCTCTTTTATGGGCAGGTAGGAGAAATTCTGTTTCATCCAGAGCTTCTTCCAAATGGGCTAAAAACAAATTCACTTCTTCTTTGCTGGCCTTTTTCCCGGACTTATTTTTGAAATTAAGAGGGGTTTTTTGAGCAGAAGATCGGTACCATTCATAAGCACAGAGAGCCACGGAATGGGCGAGGTTTAGGGAACTAAAGGTGGGCACCGTTGCAATTTGAATAATCCCATTGGAAAGGGAGATATCTTCGTTGGACAGTCCAGCCTTTTCTGGTCCAAAAAGAATCCCTACTTTTTGAGAAGAAGTCTCTTGGATTATGGTCGGCATTTGAGCGGCGGAAAAAACCTTTTTTTCCATGCGGCGGGGACGAAGGGTTGTGGCAAAAACATAGTCTAAATCCGCCATGGCATCCCGTGTGGAAGAAAAAATGACTGCTTTATCAATGATAAAATCTGCGCCCGCAGAGGCTTGTGTGGCCATGGGATTGGGCCACGGATCCCGGGGATTTACCAGGCGCAATTCAGAGAGGCCAAAGTTCCCCATAGCGCGGGCCGCAAGGCCGATGTTTTCCCCCAACTGAGGTTCCACAAGAATAATAACAGGAGCTTTCATTTTGGGGCGGCGGCCCGTTCGAGGCGATCGTTGATGGCAAAACCTAGGCCCGTCATAGGGATGGGAGCTATGGCGATACCCGTGAAAAGATGAGCATGATCTACTCTGTGAAGAAATGAAAATAGATGGGCTGCAGCTTCTATTAAATCGCTGGTTTCACTCAGATTTAAGGTGGCGTTGTGGACCGTGGGACCAAAGGCTAGGAAGGCTTCACCCGGAAGGGGATTGAGAACATTCAATCGGAGAGGCAAATGAGGGGAATAATGGCTTTTTAATTGCCCTGGGGCATTGATGGCATCAAGGACATCTTGGGCCTTGAGGGGGGTGCCTAAAAAATCTTCGATTTCTTCCCGTGAAATAGCCCCATGCCTTAGGAGAACAGGACCTTCTTCCGTGATCTGGATGATGGTAGATTCCAGTCCTTTGTCTGTGGGGCCCCCTCCTAGAACAAGAGGCGCTTTTTCTCCCAAAGAGGTCTCAACATGATGAGCTTCTGTAGGGCTTAGGTGGCCGGACCTATTGGCGCTGGGGGCAACAATGGGATTTTTAAAGGCCCTTAAAAGTGCTCGTGCCACAAGATGGGAGGGCACTCTCAGGGCAACCGTATCAAGTCCTGAGAGGGCCAATAAAGAAAGATTTGCTTCTTTTTTACGGGGGACCACCAGGGTCAAAGGTCCTGGCCAAAAGCGGTCTGCCAACCGACGGGCCGTCTCATTGAAGAATCCAAACTCTTGAGCCGCCACCGCATTAAGTGTATGGACAATAAGAGGATTAAAGGAAGGACGATTTTTGGTGGAAAAAATACGAGCCACAGACCGATCCGATCGAGCATTTCCCCCGAGCCCATAAACCGTCTCTGTGGGAAAAGCCACAAGGTCTCCTTTTTCTAGAAGGGAGGCCGCCATTTTGATATTCTTTGGATTAGGCGTGATAATCATTAAGTCCCCGAAGCAATGGTGCCCAAGGGCGGAATCGAACCGCCGACACACGGATTTTCAGTCCGTTGCTCTACCGACTGAGCTACCTGGGCCTAAACTTTTCACCGGAGTCTAATGGAAAAGCGTTAGTTTGTCTATGTATTAGTGGAGATTACAGAGGATCTTCCTAATCCAGGTGGCGACAAAACCTAAATATTTTTATTCCATCGCTCTTATGATATAAAGACCAAGGAGCAAAATTGAAACAAACAGACAAAGAAATTCTTTATCTCATCGATGGGTCCGGGTTTATTTTTAGGGCTTACCATGCGTTGCCCCCGCTGACCCGCAAAGATGGAGTTCCCATTGGAGCGGTGCTTGGATTTACCAATATGCTGGTGAAGCTCCTCACGGATATGAAGGCGCACTATTTGGCTGTGGTGTTTGATGCGGCCCGTAAAACGTTCCGAAATGATATTTACCCGGACTACAAAGGTACCCGCAAAGAAACACCAGAAGATTTGATTCCTCAATTCCCCCTCATCCGGGAAGCCTGCAAATCTTTTAGCGTGCCCACCGTGGAACGAGAAGGGTTTGAGGCCGATGACCTCATTGCCGCCTATGCGCGGGCGGGCGTGGCTCGGGGGATGGACGTGATCATTGTTTCTTCGGACAAAGATCTTATGCAGCTGGTGAGTCCACAGGTGCAGCTCTACGATCCCATCAAAAATATATTCATTGATGCAGAGAAGGTAAAAGAAAAGTTTGGTGTGGGTCCCGATCAGGTTATCGATGTGCAGGCGCTCGCAGGGGATACCTCTGATAACATTCCTGGCGTTCCTGGTATTGGGGTGAAGACGGCCGCTGCTTTAATTGAAGAGTTTGGGGATCTTGAAACGTTGCTTGCCAAAGCCGCCACCATCAAACAAGAAAAACGGCGGGATTCCCTCATCACCTATGCGGATCAAGCGCGTATTTCAAAAAAACTGGTAACACTGGACGCGGGGGCCCCTCTCCCAATGCCACTGGATGAGCTACAGATCCAATTCCCTGCCCCTGAGAAAGTTTTGCCCTTTCTTCAAATTCAAGGATTCAAAACCCTAGAGGGGCGTCTCTTTAAAAAGACCGAAGAGGCTCAGAAAAAGATTTCCTCTTACGAAGCTGTTCTCACAAAAGATCACTTAAATCGTTGGGTAAAAAAGATAACGGACGCAGGTTTTGTGGCTGTGGATACGGAGACGGATTCACTAGATGCTATGAACGCAAATCTGGTGGGAGTTTCTCTGGCAGTGGATTCTGGGGACGCCTGTTATATTCCCGTTCGTTATAGACCCGTGAGAGATCTCTTGGATGGGCCGGATACCCATAAGATTGATTTATCTCAAGAAGATATATTGGATACCTTGAGGCCTCTTTTGAAAGATCCCAAGATTTTAAAGGTGGGTCATCATCTGAAGTTTGATAAGATGGTCCTGAAGAAATACGGCGTTGAGATTACTCCCTTTGAAGACACGCTTCTTCTATCCTATCTATTGAATCCTGGTCCCCATGGTCTTGATGCTCTCACAGAGATCTACTTTGACCACAAGATGGAAAGTTTCAAGGAAGTAACTGGATCTGGGAAAGCGGCGTTGACTTTTGATCAGGTTCCCCTCGATAAGGCAAGAGACTATGCAGCTTCAGATGCTGACTATACCTACCAGCTTTTCAAGTTCCTACGACCAAAACTAAAAGACTCTAAGCTTGAGGAGATTTATACGCATATAGATCTTCCCCTGGTGGATGTACTTCTCCATATGGAACAAACGGGCATTAAAGTGGATGCAGCTTTTTTGCGCGAACTGGGGAAAAGTTTTGACAAGCGTCTTCAGACTATAGAGGAAGAAATTTTTGAGCAGGCGGGACAACGATTTAATTTAGGATCTCCTAAACAGATCGGGGAAATTCTTTTCGACCACTTGAAATTAGAGGGCGGGAAAAAAGGAAAGCTAGGCGCCTATGGAACGGGGTCTGATGTGTTGGAAGAACTAGCCCTTCAGCACGAACTTCCGGCCAAGATTTTGGAATGGCGTCAACTGGCGAAGCTCAAGAGTACTTATACCACGACCCTGATTGATCAAATTGATCCCAAAACAGGCCGCGTGCATACTTCTTACTCCATGGCAGGAACTACTACGGGAAGGCTCTCTTCTTCTGACCCAAATTTGCAGAACATTCCTATTCGAACGGAAGAGGGGCGAAAAATTCGCAAGGCCTTCGTGGCAGACAAGGGACATATTCTGATCTCCTTCGATTATTCTCAAATCGAATTGAGATTGCTTGCCCATATGGCGCACATCCCTTCTCTCCGAGAAGCTTTTATTCAGAATAAGGATATTCATGCGCAAACGGCCAGCGAGGTATTTGGCATTCCTTTAGACAAAATCACCCCAGAAATTCGGAATAAGGCGAAGGCCATTAACTTTGGAATTATCTATGGTATAAGCGCCTTCGGACTTGCCCGTCAGCTTAAAATTGATCGTAAAGAGGCGGCCAATTATATTGAATCTTACCGTAAACACTATCCAGGCCTCACGGAATATATGGAAAAGACCAAAGAGTTCGGACGAGCCCATGGATATGTAGAAACACTGTGGGGACGACGATGTTATATCCCTAATCTTCAGTCAAAGAACCCAATCTTAAGGGCTGGGGGAGAACGTCAGGCCATCAACGCGCCCCTCCAAGGCAGTAATGCAGACATCATCAAGAAGGCTATGATTCAGATTGAAACGATGTTAGTGCAGAAGAAATTTAAAACAAAGATGTTACTTCAGGTGCATGACGAATTAATTTTTGAGGTGCCATTAGATGAGGTGGACTCTATTACACCCCATATCAAATCCCTCATGGAAAATGCGGCCCATTTAAAAGTCCCCCTCACAGTAGGTGTTGGAAAGGGTCCCACTTGGGAAGATGCTCACTAAGCCGATCCCTTTTTATGGGATAATGTCATAGACTATGCCCTTATTTTCATACCTTCCAAGGTCTTTTAAAACACCTTCTTTATCCTGATCGGGGTCGATGTTAAGGGTGCTAAGGATCTCACGGGCAACACGGTCTTCGTCTTCTGGAGACTCAGAGTAGGCAGATAAGGTTGGTAAAGTATCTTTAATGAATCCGGATAATTTAAGAAGGAACTTTTTTCCATCTTCATCTACTTCATCTAAATAATGTCTTTCAATTATCAAATTCCCCTGCGGCAGAATCATGGCGAATCTTTCTTTTTTGAGGGACGCCTCTGGCTTGGCCCTTGCTACTTTTTTAACAGTTGGGCGACCACCCCTTAGTTTAAATTTTAGGCCTTCAACAGTTAAGCCATCACCTCCTAATTTGAGACTGCCTCTAAGTTTTTGTGTCGGACTTCCATGTGGGGGAGGCTGAGGGGGATTTTCAAGGTCGTTGACAGACAAAGACAACTCGTTAATCACGTCGACATGTGTGTGCACACTTAAAGGCCCTTTTTTTGATTCTTCTGGAGTACCAGAAGCACCAAAAGAAGAAGGGACTGCAAGTATAAGGGTAATGAGCCCTGTAAGTTTTTTTATCATGACTATGCCTCTCCAAAAAATTATAAAGTATTATTCTTAATAACAACGTATTTTACCATAAAAATATTTTGAAGAACAATAAAGAGATTAAAAAAGAAAAAACTACTTACGACCGAATAGCTTCTCAATATCATTGAGTTTTAGATCTACTTGGGTGGGGCGGCCGTGATTACACTGGCCAGAATAGGGCGTTGCTTCCATTTGACGCAAAAGATCATTCATTTCTGGAATGGTCATTTTCTTTCCGGATCGGACACTGCCATGGCATGCCATGAGAGAGCAAACTTCATGAATTTTCTCCTTTAATTTAAAAGAGACTCCTTGTTCTACCAACTCTTCTGCCAGGTCCCTCACCAGAAGACGAATGTCCGTATGCCCTAACAGGGAGGGGATCTCTCGAATGACAAGGGCCTTGTCTCCAAACTCCTCAAAAACAAGACCAAGGGTTTCTAGATCTTGCTGGTGTTGTATTAGTAGGGTCAACTCTGCCTCCGTTACTTCAACAACCTCTGGGATCAGAAGAAGTTGTCGTTTGACACCGGTGGCCTCCATATCTTTTTTTAACCGTTCATAAACGAGTCGTTCATGGGCCGCATGTTGATCCACAATGACCAGGCCATCTTCCGTTTGGGCAATGATATAAGTTTCATGGATTTGAGCGCAAGCTGCGCCCAAAGGGAAATGGGTGGGAGAGGGCTCTTGTTCCGCCACCAGGGTCCGGGCAGAGGGTGCGAGAGCTGGGGCTGATTCTTGCACAAAAAGACTTGTGGGAGAGAAAGAAGGCTGTTTGTACCCAAAGGTATTTTGTCTTTGGGGAGAGAAGGAAGGCCGCATTGCTTCAAGGGCTTGTTGGGATGAGGAGGTGGAGGTGCGGTGGGCCATACCAGAAAGGGTGGATTTTAAAACACTCACAATAAAGCCTCGTACAAACCCTGAATCTTGGAAGCGAACTTCGGTTTTGGCAGGATGTACGTTTACATCCACATACCGAGAGGGGATTTCCAGAAAGAGAGTTAGGAGGGGATGCCGGTCGTGGGAGAGAAAATCTTGGTAGGCTGCCCGCACAGCACCTGCGAGGATTTTATCCCGAACAGGACGGCCATTAACAAAAAGAAACTGCATTTGAGCGTTAGATCGATTAAGGGTAGGGAGGCTAATGAAGCCGGTCATTTTAAAACCTTCCCGTTCTGCATCTACAGGTAGGGTATTATCAAAAAATTCTGCTCCCATAATTTCAGACAATCTTTTCAGTTGGCCTTCGGGCGTGTCGGATACGGCATCTAGGGAGAGGAGTGTTCGTTGGTCTGTCTTGAGCGTAAAGGAAATCTGTCCATAGGCCATGGCCAAGCGCTGCACAATCTCTGTAACATGGGCTGTCTCTGTAGGAGGTGTTTTCAAGAACTTGAGTCGGGCTGGCACCGCAAAAAATAAATCTCGAACCTCTATCTTTGTGCCAAGGGGGAAAGGAGTGGGTTCCAGAGGGCCTAAAATTCCTCCCTCTACGGAAACCTTCCATCCTTCCGAGGAAGCTTCTGTACGACTTGTTAGGGTCAAGCGACTGACGGCGCCAATGGAGGGCAAGGCCTCCCCCCGGAATCCAAGGCTTGTGATATTAAAGAGATCTTCGTCGGGCAGTTTGGAGGTGGCATGTCGCTCCAAAGCCAGAGGGATTTCTTGGGAAGGAATACCCCGGCCATCATCGATGACGGTGATGAGGGAGCGTCCCCCATCTCGAAGGAGGATATCAATATGGGTGGCGCCCGCATCAATGGCATTTTCAACCAGCTCCTTGACGGCGGAAGCGGGTCGCTCAATCACTTCTCCCGCGGCAATTTGGTTGATGAGATTTGACGGAAGGCGCCGGATGGATCCCACTAACCCCTCCGGTTTTCTTCTAAGATTTCCTGAAGATATTTTTTAGCCAAAATCTTTCCAGATTCAACGGCCGGTTGATCAAAGGCATTAATCTTGTAAAGATCCGCCAAGAAAATGGTTTCCAACATGAAGTGCATCATAAGGGTGCCCATGAAATCAAAAGTAAGTTCCGGAACTTCCAAAACCCGGGTGGGTCGATGGTTTTTGATCAGCGTATCAATGGTGGCTTTTTGTTCCGCTTCCATCAGGTCTCCCATGGAAGCGTCGCTTAGGAATCTGAGATCTGGATAGTCCGCCACAAGTTCAGGTAGGACCTTCAATCCTCCACCTTGGAATTTAGATTTGATGATGGTGAACATTTTATCTTGAGGTCCATCTAGATAGAGTTGTAGCTGACTGTGCTGATCTACTGTTCCCCAGGAAAGAAGAGGCGTTGTGCCGCATCCTTTTTTCCCCAGACTTTCTGCCCATAATTGGCGATACCAAAACACAAAGGGATGGAGACGGTCTGCGTAAGGCATTAGAACGGACAAACTTTTTCCGCGTTTATCCAAACTGAAAGAGAGAGCAGCTCCCACGGCCGCATCAATTTTTGTGACGTCATCTGTTGTGAGAAGGCGATCAAAGACCCGAGCGGCACCTTCTCTGACAGGGACTGGATCAATACCCGCCACCATAAGAGGCAGAAGACCCACAAGAGAGAGCGCCGAAAAACGCCCCCCAATTTCGGGGTCATGATCGATGAGAGGAATGTGAAACTGATCGCCAAGTTTTTTAAGAGAAGACTCTTTTGGTTCTGTGATAATGACAAAGTGATCCCGCGGGGCATTGGGGCCCAACTCCTTCGTCCATTTCTTAACGCAAACCATAAACTGAAGAAGGGTTTCCGCAGTCTCTCCTGACTTTGAAATGACAATAAAAGCCGTTGTTTGAGGATTGATAATGCTAAAAAGATCCTCGAAGGTTTGGGGATCAATATTTTCCATAAAATGAAGACGTGGATGCGCATGGGGAACGAGAGCGCAGAGAGCTTGGCCTCCGAGACTAGATCCTCCTGTTCCCAAAATAATAATGTCTGAAAAATCATCCTGTAGGCGCAAAACCAAGTCCTTCACATCGTGAAAATCTTTCCGAAGGTAGGGAAGCCTAAGCAAAGGGAGAGTTTCATCCTCATAAGCTTTTTTTAAGGAATGAAGGGTTTTTTCAAGTTGGCCTTGAAGGGGTTTTAGAAAGTCGGGTCCAATGCCTTGGTCTTTAACAGATTTGTTTAAACATCCAGAAATGTCCTGATGAAAATACATGATTATTCCTTATTTTTGGACGCAGAGGTTTCTTTCTCCAGGCGTTCTTTTTCTTGGGCAGAGTCGATAACATTCCCCTTTTTTGGGGTCTTCCAAAAGGTCACAGTGCGTTTTAATTTCTCCTCAAAAGTGAGTTCTTTATGAGATTCCGAATCAACAGTTTTACGAATATCCCTGTCTTCAGAGCCTGTCCCGGCCTTCTTGAGGAGGAACGCTTCTGCTTGGTGGGGATCTTCCTCCCTGGACTTGGAGGGACTTCTCTCAGATATTATAATATCTCTTACGGTATCCTCCATGCGCTTTTCTTGAGGGCGTCTTATACCCAGTCTAGGCTCCGTTAGGGGGGGCATATCTTCCGGGATTTCTAAAGGTTCACAGCGGGTGGAGTCATATTCGTTGGGACCCACTTTATCAATGCCCACGTACCGACGGGTGGATTCGCATCCTCCTAAAAGGGCGGCCATCAAAACAATAACAAATAATCTCATACAATACATTTTAAGCGATCACTTGATCAAAAACTGTTTTTATCGTCCGATTCTAATGCTGGTCCATGCCCGAGTTAAAGCCCGCTCATATTCCGAAGACAGGACCTCATGTAAACGGAAGTCATTAAATACACCACTCCCGGGATAAATAAAAGGATTATCTCTCAAGTTTTGTGGCAAGAGGGCAAGGGCCGCTGTGTTGGCCATGGGAACCAAGGTGTACTCAATGTTTCGGGCGGCTACTTCTGCCCGCATCATAAAGTTCAAAAACTTATGAGCATTCTGGGGATGGGGGGCATTTTTGGGGATGGCGAAAAGATCACACCAAATGCCGGAATAATTTTTGGGCACCACATAGCCTATTTTATAGGGCTTCTGTGCCTCAATAGCAGCTTGTTGGGCTTTGAGCGCATCTCCCGACCATGTTTGCACAAAGGCGGCGTCCCCATTCACCAGGTCTCCAATCATCCGACCAACGTTGGAAGAAAACGCTTTTACATAAGGGCGGATTTTCCGAATGATAGCCTGGGATGTTTTGATCTGGTTTTGATCTTTATAATCCGGTTTAATCCCTTTGTAATGAAGGGCCGCTTCAAAAAGATCTTGAGGATAATCTAACAAAAGAACCCCATAGGGGGCCAAACGACTTATATGTTTTTCATCGAAAATCATGGCCAGACTATCGAGGGGAATTTTCTCATCCCCAAAAACCCGTTTAAGGGTGGTTTCATTATAAGCAAACCCCGTGGTTCCCCAAATGAAGGGCATGCCGTATCGGTTCTGAGGATCCACTTGATTTAAAAGCTTCAGCAGGTTTTGGTCCAAATTCTTCCAGTTGGAGAGTTGGTTTTTGTCCAAGGGTTCATAGACTTTCATCTGAACCTGCCGCCCGAAATAGGGGGCCACCGACGGCATCACCAAATCATACCCACAATTTCCCGTGAGGAGCTTTGCTTCCAAAACCTCATCGCTATCGTAGTAATCCAGCTTAACCTTAATGCCTGTTTCTTTTTCAAACAGTTGAATGATGCGCCCATCTATTTGCCCTACCCAGGTATAAATAAGGAGGGTGTTGTCTTTGTTGGGAGAGGCGGCCTCAGCGGACCCCACCCCAAGGAAAAAAAGGCACAGGAAGTATTTAAGATATTTTGTCATGTTTCCAGCTAGTTTCTAGGTTTTTATATGGATTTCACCATACCTGGATCTAAAATCTTGCGCAATAATTTTGTTTTATAGCCGACATCTTATAAGCTGGTTAGGCGTTGATCAGTCCCTTACCTATTATGTATAGGCGTCAACCCTAAGGAAACAGACCCCCCTCTTTCCTATTTCCCCCGAGTATGATAAAAAGGACCTATGGAACCTGATGAGAGAAGAATTTTAAAGCCCGCTAATAAAAATGCCCCTTCCACCCAAAAGCGCCTCATGGCCATTGTAGGGTGGATCTTGGTGGGAGTGTTATTAGGGGGCGGGATTTATTGGTTGTTCTGTTGATCGTTCTTTGCGCTTCTCCCTTTCTAATAATAATTGTTGATGATCTCTTCCTACTTTGAGAGATCTTTCCCTTAGCTCTTCCTCTTGAGCAATTGTCTCTGCAGACGGTATAGATCGCCTTTTGGCCTCTTCTCGTTTCGCTTTTACTTCTAAATCTATTCTCCTTAAGAGGTCTTTTTGCTCTCTATATCTTTCTTTTTAAATCTTCGTTTTCGGTCGAGAATTGCTGGTTTGCCAGAAGAGCTTCTGCAATCATCTGTTTTTGTTGTTCGTTTTCCCGAAGTAATTTGGCAAGCTGTTTTCTCTGTTCCCCAATTGTTTTTCCCTCTGCTTTAGACTGGGTGAGAATTCTATTAGTCTTGTCTCTTAATGCTTGGATAGCCTCATCGGCGTCCCAATCACTTCTCGCGGCCTCTCCCAATTCTCTCAATTCTGTCGATTGAATCTCAAGCTGTCTTTCTTGATCTCTAAGGGTTGCCTCTAATTTTTCTCTATTAGCTTCCATAGTTTCCATTTCTGTTTGTTGTAATGTTAGTCGTAAGCCCGTACTCTTTATGAGTCCGCGTGCCTGCGTGGCGGTTTTTAGTGCATTATCTTTTTCTCTCGTAATTTCCTTTAGGGTTTTTTGCAATTCCCTTACCCGTTCTTCTATGCTCCTCGTATCCGTTAGGGTAGGGGTTTGTTGTGGTGTAATTTCTCGTTGCAAAGTTTCGGCTCGTTTTGCGAGAGCTCTAAGACGCTCTTGCTCTGCCGAGAGTTTTTCTATTGTGCTATCTTGTTCTGTTAAAGCTTCCTGTAGTTCTCCTAGCTGTGCTGCCTGTGTTTCAAATGCTGCTTTTTGATCCGCGATAGCTTGGAGAATTGCCTTTGTTTGGTCAGCTAAGCTTTGTGAAAATCCAAAGTCGTTGCCTAGAGACACGGTGCCAGCGGCACTTCCAATTTTTTCTAACCGGTTTTTCTCCATGACAGCACTAATAAATTTTTGCCACAAGAGCTGGGATTTTCTTCCTTTTAGTTCGAGAATTTCTTGATCTTTTTTGGCTAGAGCTGCTGCTGCTGAAGCTTCCAACGCTGCCTTCTCTGCCGAATGAGCCGGCGCAGCTGCTGCTCTTGCTTCAGCCGCTGCCGCTCTTGCTTCAGCCGCTGCCGCTCTGGCCTCAGCTTGTTTTTGGTCGATGGCTAATCCATTAATTTGGGCGTCTAGTCGCAGCCTTTCTCGGGCCGTTTGTTGTTCGGTTTCCTGAGTAGAATTTCTTGTAAAGCTCAATTGCCTTTGATGATCTTCCCTCTCTTTTTGAGCTTGCACAAGAGAAGCCTTAGATGCGTCGAGGTCCGTTTTCAAAGCAGCTTGTGATCGTTCACTCTCGGCTCGAAGGATTGCCAGCTCAGCTTGAACCCTTTGATTTTCTTCCTGGGCTTCCTTTATTTTTTTTGTAGCTACACTTTGGAGGAGCGCTCCCACAATTCGATGGGCAGCGACCGAACGCTTCATCTCAATTCCCAGTTGATCATTTTTAGAGCTCAGTGCTTGGATCTGATTCTGAGTCCTCTGAAGGTTTTCTTGTAAATCTTTTCTTTGTCTTTCTGTCTTTTCTGCGAGCTGTGTTTTGGTGTCTGCTGTCGCTTGGACTCTAACTATTTCTGTGCCCAGATCTCTCTCCCTCTGCTGAAGAACAGCTAGGGTTGCATTCAAACGCTGCTGCTGTTTTTCCAACTCTGTAGCTTTTCGTTCGGCTTCGACCCTTCCTCTCTCTGCTTCACCAGAACTCAATAAACTCTTTCTAACTTGAGATAAAGCTTCCGTCTTCTCTAGCTCAGACGTTTGCAGTTGTTGTTTCAGAGCTGCCACTGTCGCTTCATTGGCTCTATTCAGCCCTCTCAAATTATCCGCTATCTCTGCATTCTCTCTTCGGGCCCTATTTGCCTGAAATACACTCAGAATTCGCCTTCCAGCTTGTCTCTTAATTTTCTCTTCCAACGCCGTATTTTGAGCCAAAAGTTTCGCAGCTTCTGCTCGCTGTTCCTGCAAAGTCTTCTCAACAGCCGCCTTTGCCTGTTCAGCCTGACGTGCCGTTAATTGATGGGTCTGTTCCTGTCGTTCCACCTCCGCTACTCTTGCCTTTGCAGCAGCTTCTGTAGTAGCTAGCTGAGCTACCCGGGCTCTGAGTGCCTCCTGTTCTCCCAGGAGATTATTAGCCACTTTGTCCGCTGTTGCTGATGCTTGCTGAGCCGTTCCCAATTCTGCCCTGAGTCCCTCAATAGTTTTGGTCAGACCTGTATCGAGTGTTGCTATTTTAGCTTCTAGGGCCTGAACTCTGGGGATGTTCCCCCGAGTGTCACGGTTTTCCAGGGTAGCAAGCTCTGCGCGAAGGCCCTGAATTTTTTGCTCAAGTTCTTTTGCCTGGTGGAGAATGTGTTGGGGAGCGGGGCAGACGTCTCCGGGGCACGTATGACCAATTATTTGCTCAAACTGTGTTCCTATGTCATGTCCTTTTTTTTCAGTTAGGGCAATCTGTATTTCCAATTCCCGGAGGTCATTTCCGTCATTTCCATTAGGCTTTGGATGGATGGTTTCTTGATAGATCTCTTCTGCAACTTCTTGCGTTATTTTCCCCTTAAGGGCCCCTGTGAGGGCCGCATACGTTTGGTGCATCTTTTTGATTTTTGCGTGGAGATCCCCATTCTGCCTCCCTACAACATTCAGCATGCTGTGGAATTTTTGCAGGGCAACGCGGTCTGCTTTTGGGGAGGGGGTGTTGAAAAGACGCCCCAGTTCTTCCCCTAAGAAACTGTTTTGCCGATCTAGGGTCCCTATATAGCTTTGAGATTGCCCCACCTGTCGGATGAAGCGCTCTTCGAAAGGCCGGAGTTTTTCAGGATTGCTGGTCTTCTGTTCCCGTTCCAAAGTTTCCCAAGCGGTATGAAGCTGCTTCAGATGGGCAAAAACGTTGTTATAGGCATTGTTCAGCTTTTGTTGAGCCAGTTCTGGATGCTGAGTGCCCCCTCTAGCTTCAGGTCCATCTAGGGACGGGATATCCCTAGGGACGCGGCGCGTTACGGTGCGGGTAACGTGTGTTCTGGAGGCATCAGATTCAAGTCCTCTGTTATCGTCAACGGGAACAGCAAGAGTTATTGGGGAGTGAGACTCTCCAGAAGCTATTGGCAATTGTGCCGCAGGGAGCGTCTCGACGGAATGGGGAGTAGGACCACTTTTGACAGGCTCATCAGAGAAGGTGCGTTTCCAGTTTCGTTTGTCCCATTGATGGCCTGATTTGTCCTGCTGTTCCCAGTGAAGTCGCGCAGAGCAATATTTATTAACCTCAGGAAGTTTGTATTCCCAGTTTCTATTTGTTATTAAATTCTCGCAGGTTTCTCGTTTTGTCTTCAGCGCGTCTACCAGGCAAAACTCCCTAACTTCAGGAAGCTCAGCGTCGGGTGTCTCCCCAACCTCATGACCTTTATTATCTAAGGATTCACAAGAGATCCGATTTGCCTTAAGGAGTGTCAGAAGTCGCTTCCCTCGAGTGTCTCGGGTTTTCTTGTTTACATTTGGATTTAAAGAAAGAATTGAGGGGGCGTCCTTATATCCAACTGTGGTGCTCTGCCCAGGTGTAACCAGAAGAGAAAACCCTCCTGAGGCAAAAAAAACAATTAGAAAACGACGCATAAACCCCCGCATACTTTTTTATGGGAACAGTTCTTTCCCTGGACTTAAGTCCTTACCTAAAATCCTACCTTATATAATCTTCTGCTACAAGATCTTTGTCAAGATGTAACAGGATAAGGAAAAAAACTTTCACAAGCTGTCTACAAAAAAGAATGAGCAGTTAGTATACTTCCCTCAAATTTGGAGTTTCCATGAAGAAATGGGTGACAGGTCTGATGTTTTTACTGGTGAGCCATTGCTCCCTGCAGGATGCGCCCACGTCTCTGCCAAAAAAGGAAATTTACGACCTTCTCACAACACGGGCCGCGCTTCCCCCTGAGCCCCCCATTCCCCAGCCGGTGATTCTTGAGAATCCACAGCCCGAGCCAGAGCTGCAAAAGCGGGTGTCTTTGCATATTGAAGACTCAGCGGATCTCCGGGAGGTTCTGATTCAGCTTTGTAAGCAGGCCAAGATCAATCTGATCCTGGATAAAGATATTGAAGGAAGTTTGTATTACCAGGCAACGTCTCGGCCTTTCTTAGAGGTCATTACAAACATCTGCGAAATGGCCCATCTCCGGTTCACTTTTGAAAATAGGTTGTTGCGGGTGGAGCGGGACTTGCCCTATCTAAAAACCTACAATGTGCAGTTCTTAAATCTCTCTCGCAAAACAAAAAATTCCGTGTCTATCAACAGCAATATTTTTGCAAAAGCGGCATCGTCGGATGTTAATGGATCCTCCAGCAGTATCTCAGGGGAAACAGATGTTGATTTTTGGGCGGAGCTGGAAAAAAGCATCGAAACTATTTTGAATTTATCTAGGGATACACCCCTGAAAGAAGGGGAGGTAAAGATCATTGAAGAAAAGAAAACCATTCCTCTGTCCAAGCATTTGAGTCGTGAATCTTCAGAGGATCCAAAGGTCCCCCATAAGACAGAAGAAACACGAAAGGTTATGGCAAAACAGCGACCCTCCTTTGCCCTCCATCGACAAGCGGGATTGGTATCGGTCTATGCCACCGAAAAACAACACAAAAATATCGATTTCTTTTTGAAGCGTCTGAAAAAACAAACCTCCACCCAAATTCTCATTGAGGCCAAAGTTGTGGAAGTTACCTTGAAGGAGGAATACCGAAGCGGCATTGATTGGCAGCGGATTGGACGGTATGGACTCGGGGCCTATGGTACAGAGAAAACCGGATTCACGGGGGACTTTGAAGCTTCCGCTTTGTTTGGGGATTTGGCCACCCGGACGTCTTCCCTCATCACCACTCCCGAAACAAATAAGGTTATCAGCCTCGGCGTCCAGGGGAGCTCCCTGTCCGCGATCCTCAATTTTATGGAAGCTTTTGGGACCGTGCGGACCCTCTCAAGCCCCCGTCTCACGGTGCTTAATAATCAAACGGCCCTGCTGAAAGTGGCGGAGAATTTTGTGTTTTTTACGGTTACCGGAGACCGCCAATTTTTGAATGCGGATGCCACCAATTATGGATCCGTAGTGTCCACTTCCAGCACGCCCCAAAGCATTCCCATCGGGTTTGTCATGAATGTGCAACCCGCAATCGATGAGAGTACCCAGGAGATTATCCTGAATCTGCGCCCCACCATCTCCCGACTCATCGATGTGAAGCAAGATCCAGCCGTGGAGATTTTGAATCAATCCTTGAACAATCCTTCCAAGAAAATCCGGTCCGATTATCCAGTGGTGGCCGTGCGAGAAATCGATTCTATTTTGAGAATTAAATCCGGAAATATCGCAATTTTAGGGGGACTTATGGTGGAGGGGGCAGAGGCAGGAACAGCGGGACTTCCGGGTACGTCCGAGAGTTTTTTCAGCTTCTTTACATCCGCAAAACATCAGCATCGGGTGGTGACGGAGTTGGTGATTTTTCTGCGGGCCACCATCCTGGAAGATCCTACCCCGGACGCAGGGGACAAACGTCTCTATGAAAAATTCACAACAGATCCACGGCCCCTTCCGGTGGAGGTACATCGGTGATAAAAGGAGTAAAAACCATGAAAAAATATATGAAAAATGACGATGGATTTAGCTTGGTGGAAGTGGCTATCGCCTTGGTGCTCATTGGCTTCATCATTGGAGGCGTTTTAAAGGGACAAGAGTTGATCTCCTCCGCGAAAATCAATGCGGTGGTGCAGAACATGGAAGGGTATCGAGTCGCCACCCATTTGTTCCAGGAAAAGTACGGCGCCTTGCCGGGGGATTTTTCCGGGGCGTCTCAGTATATACGGCGCGATCTCCGCGATGGAAACGGCAATGGCCTTCTGGATGGGGAGGGGTTAGACCCGGGAGCCGAAGCCGGGAATTTCTGGGTTCATTTAGCCGCCAGTAACTTGATCCAAGATGTGGGGAAATTACCAAGTAATGGGCCAGCTTTCGGAGGTCATGGGGTTCCAGCAGAAAAAATTGGGGGCGTGGTGACGATGCAAACTAATCCCACCCCCGATCGTCCCGGTCTTTGGATGATTCTCGGCAAACCTCACGGCATGAACGGTCAGGGGGCTCTCCTCACTCCCCTTCAGGCCCGGACCATTTGTCAGAAAATGGATAGCGCCGATCCTCTGGCTGGTCGGGTCCAAGCAGGAGATGGCCTTGACGTGGCACCCGGGTCTTGCCTGAAAGGCGGCGATTTTAATGGAGAAAACACCCAGGCCAGCTGCGTGGTGTATGTGCAGATATGAAGCATAATATCACGAGTCATTTTTATGGAAACGACGAGGGGTTCTCTCTCCTAGAGATAGCCATTTGCCTTGTGGTGATGGGGGTGATGCTAGGGGTTGGCATTCCCTCCTTCTTGCAATACCTAAGATATCAAAGAACTTTGGAGACCAAAGAGAAACAGGAAAAAATTCTTCAAAGTTTGGGCGCCTTCGCTCTCCAAAATGGGTACATTCCTTTGCCGGCAGATCCCTTTGCCCAGGGGGAGGATTTTGGGGTGGCGCGGGAGGCAGCCCTAAATCCCCCTGATATGATCGGCATTCTTCCCTTTAAAACCTTGGGCCTTCCGGAATCCTACGCCCAAGAGGGATTTAAACGGTATTTCACCTATGCGGGGGGAACGCCGGAAACGCACCTTAGGGATGAACTTGGATCTTTTTGTACGGCAAAAAATTTCTTCGCCATCCAGATTTTTGAAAAACTTTCCCCCACTCACGTACCTTTTCAGCGAGGATCCGAGGAAGATCCTGTTGTGGTAACTCTCCTAAGCCATGGAGAAAATGGATATGGGGCCTATTATGGGGGCGGGGGGTCTCTGCGTAAGCTTACGGAAGTTTCTCAAAAAGGCAAAGATGAAAGAGAAAATGCGAGCATGAAACTGAGCTTTGTCCAGAGAGCCTTTTCTTCTCTCAGGCAAGATTATTTCGATGACATGGTGGTGTGGGTAACCCGGAGTAATTTGATGGCTCTTTATGCCCACAGTCCCTGTGTGCCGAAAAAAATTCAAGAGGTGCCGACTTTCCTATGATAGAAAAATTCCAAAAAATGGATCTGAAAAAGTATTTTTTGATAGCCGGATTTTTAGGCGCCTTTACTCTTTTAAGTGTAGGTATTTGGATGTACATGAGAGAGGTCCCCTCTATGCCACTTGAGCCCAGCATCCCTGTAACTTCTGTTCCTCCATCCTCCGTGGGAGACGATAAGGACCCAGAGTTCGTGGACTCTCTAATTTCCACTCCTCTGGAGCCCCTATTGGGGGAGGATCCTTCTTCTGATATTTTTATTGAGGTGGTTGAGGCGCCGTCTCAGAAACCCACACCCTTAGAAAACATGTCCTCCCCTGATTTTTATTTTAATCAAGGGGTGGTTCATGATCAGTCAGGGCAGAAGGAATTGGCACGGGAAGCTTATGAAAAAGCCCTTTCCCTCAGCGCAACGCTGCCCTTCAGATTTTCCAGAGAAGCCCTTCAGCGTAGGGTAGAGTTTCTGAAAGCCTCTTAATCTCTTGCCAAAGATCCAAATATTTGAGACTATGACAGCGATCGAAATGGTTCTAGGGAATGTGGATAAAAAGCCACAGCTGCCCCCGCAACTGTAAGTGGAGAGTTTGGTGTCCGCGGAGAGATTTTCTCCGTTAAAATCACTGGGATAGATGTCCTGGGAAGATTGGTTCCAAATGTTTAATCCGCAAGCCAGGAGACCTGCCATTTTGTGTCATGGGTTAAGATCGGTGGGATTTTAACAGTATGAAAAGCCATCCTCAAATAGCTTCCTCATATAGGTGACAAGAACCCCCTACAGTGTGGATGTATGCCTTTTTTTTGGACATTTTTTGTAATCTTGGTCAGCATCGGCTCTGGCTTTGCGGAGACACGGCTTACGGTGGTGGGCGGGAATAATCTGCGAGAAGATTCCTTTTCTCCCCAGTACACTGTACCCGTTGCCATGAAAGATGAGTCTCCTCTTTTGACGGAAGAGTTGGAAAGGCTTCCCAGTGTATTTTTTAAGGAATCGGGTGCTGGGGAAGGAAGCCTAAATTTCCGAGGTCTCTCCGGCCGACATACCTTAGTTTTTTTAGACGAGATTCCTTTAAACGATCTGGCCTTTGGGGAGGTGAATTTTTCTCAGTTTCTGTCAGGCTCCACGCACCCAAAATCTATTATTCCAGGAGCCAATGGTGTTTTGTATGGGGAAGGAGCTCTTGGTGGGGTGGTTCTTTTGGAAACACCCTTCACCAAAAAATCTGATAAATATTTGCACGGGGAAGTGGGTTCTTTTGACTCCGCCTACGGCCATGGAAGTGTTCAAGAAAAAGGGGCCCATAGCCGCTTTATTATCCATGGGGAAGGGGCTCGATCTTCGGGTATCTCTCAATATGGTCCCACACGTACTTTGGGGGAGAAGAATAAATATGGACGATTGGGGTCTGCTGGGATTTTTGAAAAAGGAACCACCTCTCGCCAGGTAAAACTGACAGCGCGGATTATGGAATCCACGGGGAAATATGATGACGATCCTTCCAATCCTTCCTCTAAACCTCAAGGTACAAAAAATTTCAAGATGATTTTGGTGGGTGCGGAAGGAAAGGTTGATGTTCGAAATTTATCTCATAAACTTAATCTTTTTTTAAATGAAACGGATTCTAAAGATGGGGGAATTTTTGGAAAATTTTCTTCGGACACCACTTTGGTGGGAGGTCGCTACGAAGGGTCTCTGTTTTGGACCAAAGAAAGTGTTCTTAAACTTTTGACGGATTTGCGACAGAATACCTATAAAACAGAAACTAATCTGAGGAAAACTGGAACGGACTATGGGGTAGGTCTTCAGCAAACCCATAACTTTGATTCCCATTGGAGCGGAGAGGTGGGTGGGCGCCTTACGCAGAACCACCAATTCGGCACTTATGCCACCTACAGTTTAGCTGGAGCTTATAAATACAATCAAACAACCGTCAAAAGTTCCCTTAAAACAGGATTCGCGCCCCCCACTTTTCGTGAACTCTATATGAGCACATTAAATTACCGAGGAAACCCCAGTTTGAAACCAGAAAAAGCCCGCACCTTTGATGTGGGGGTTATTCAGGAGTTTTTCCAAAAGAAAGCAAATTTTCAGGTTCTTTATTTTCAAACGGAGGTAAAAGATCTGATCGTGTATTCAGGGAAAACAAGCATAAATTCACCCACGACCACGAACCTCTCAGGGGTGGAAACGGCCCTTTCTGCCACGCTGAAAGAAGGTTTAGATCTTTACGTCAACTACACGCTGACTCAAACCCCTTCTCCCCGGACCGCCGTTAATATTGGATTTCCGCGGCACAAGGGGGCGGCAGGAATTACCTGGAGGTTTGGAGAAGACTGGAGTTTGAATAACCAAGTTCTTTACATAGGAAAAAGACTAGATCGTCTTTCAAAAAAATCCCTCGATTCTTATTACGCGGTGAAGGTGTCTTTGGACTATAATCTCTCTCCCACTTCAAAAATTTATGGGCGTGTTGAAAATATATTCAACAGTAATTGTGTGCAAACTTATGGATACCGCAGTGCAAAAAGGACATTTTATGTGGGCTCGAGTCTTTATTTTTAGTTTGTTTCTGCAGGCACAGGCCTCCATCATTTCATTGGATCTGTGTGCGGATCAGTGGGTTTTGGAGCTGGTGCCACCACGGGATATTTTTGCCGTTACCTATTTGGCCCAAGATCCAGATATCTCTTTTTTTTCAGAGAAGGCCATTGGCTTAAAAGTTCATAAAGGAGAGATAGAAGAGCTCTTGGATCCAGCCATAAAAAGCGCAGTTGCCATGGACAATCTGGATCCTTTTATAAAAAATATTTTAGAAAAAAGAGGCGTGAGAATTATTGTGTTAAAATCTCCTCAGACCCTGGAAGAGGTGAACGAGCAAAGACAATTTTTGATAAAGGAACTGGGTTTGAAGGAAAAAGATTCGAATCCTTTCCCGTCCCCTCCTCTTTCTAGAAAGCGTGCCGTTTGCTATGGAGCTTCGGGGCTGAGTCCTGGAGGTAAAACCCTTTTGGGCCAGGCTCTGACAAAAGCCGGATTTGAGAATGGGTTCAAGAATTTTAAAGGATGGAAATATATAGATTGGGAGAAAATTTTAGAGGCCGATCCAGCTGTTGTTTTTCTATTGGAGGGTCCCTCAAAAAATAGACACCACCCCTTTTGGAAAAGATTTATGAAAAACAGACGGGAAGTGGAACTTCCAAAAAAGGTCACCCTTTGTGCTTGTTATTCAACGGTAAATGAGTTAATTGAAACCATGAAAAAAACCCACCATGCGTAAACTTTCCCTTCTACTAGGTCTGGTCCTAACCCTATTGATGGGGGGGTCCCTTTTTATCGGAACCTTGCCCTTGGATCTTCTTTTACAAAACGCGTCTGTCCTGTGGGAACTTCGTTTCCCCCGCATGCTTATTGCCGTTTCCATGGGGGTGTCCCTGGGACTCACGGGGGCTGTTCTCCAGGGATTTCTCAGGAACCCCCTCGCAGAACCGGGCATTATGGGTATTTCCTCCGCAGCAGCCCTCGGGGCGGTGATGGTAATTGCCTTAGGCCTGGGAGGGTCCCATTTGTTCGCGGTTCCTTTGGCGGGGATGATGGGCGTGGTGGGAGTTACCTTTTTCCTTTATAAACTTATGCAAAAACATCCCAATCCTTTAACGCTTATTTTGACGGGTCTTGCTTTGAATAGTTTGCTGGGGGCTCTTATGACCTTAATCCTGACTCTTTCTCACAACCCTTACGCCAGTCTTGAAATCATCTTTTGGTTGCTGGGATCCTTTGCCCATCATAGCCTAGGGCAAGTTGCCTTTGTCATTCCCCTCAGTGTGGCGGGATGGATCATTCTGTGGCGCCTCCGATTTACCTTAGAAACTTTGTCCTTGGGAGAAGAGATGGCTATTGTTTTGGGCGCCTCTCCCAAAAAGATGTATGGCTTCTTGATCTTAGGAATGGCCTTGAGTCTTGGTCCTTTGGTTTCTTTGGTGGGGGTTGTGGGATTCATTGGCCTTTTAGTGCCCCACATGCTCCGCCCTTTTGTAGACCATAAACCCGCTGATCTTTTGCTCCCCTCCGCTTTAGGGGGCGGCATTATGGCTCTTGCGGCTGATATGGTGGTGCGCCTTCTCTCAAACCACATAGACCTGAAGGTGGGTGTTTTGACCTCCCTCATGGGCACGCCTTTTTTCCTCTACCTTCTTTTAAAACAACCCAGGAGTTCCCATGCTACATTTTGAGCACCTCACCATTGGATATGCAGATAGGATTTTCATTAAAAACTTCACGGCCCATTTTTTGCCGGGACAACTTGTGGGAATCTTAGGCCCCAATGGGTCTGGGAAAACCACCCTTCTCAAAACAATTGCCAAATTGACTCCCCCAACGGAGGGCCGCATTATCCTCGGAGGCATGCCTCTTCAGGCTTTTTCTGAACAAAATCTGGCCCGCGTACGGAGCTATATTCCTGCAGAGCTTACCTGTGCATGGCCCCTTGCCACCCGACATGTGTTGGAAATAGGGAGGAGCGCTGATCATAGGAATTGGATTGAAACCTTGGATTTAGGAAATCTTTTGGATCAAACTTTCAATACTCTTTCTTCCGGGGAAAAGGCCAGAGTTCTATTGGCTCACTCTTTGATGCGATCTCCCAAAGTAATTTTGGCCGACGAAATCACCAGCCACTTGGATGCCCTCTATCAAGATAAACTCATGGACCTTTTAAGAGATTATACCCGTACGGGCAAGGTGGGGGTGGTGGTTTTGCACCAGCCAGATTTGGCCTACGAATTTTGTGACCAAGTTTTTATGATTGAGGATCAAAAGCTTCATCTCCTGTCAAAAAAACCCCCTCAGCTTAAGGGGCAAATCTTATCATGAAACTCATTTTGATAGGAGGCCCCACGGCCAGCGGAAAGTCTGCCCTTGCCTTGGATCTGGCACGAGCCCTTAAGGGACAGATCTTAAATGCTGACAGCATGCAAGTCTATAAGGGATTGCCCATTTTATCAGCCCAGCCTTCGGCAGAAGAAAAAGCAGAGGTTCCCCATAAACTCTACGGATTCCTGGACATGGATCAATCTTTTTCCGTGGCAAAATGGCTGGATCTTGCGGTCTCTGAAATCCAGAATTTTGAAGGTCCCTCCATTGTGGTGGGCGGAACAGGACTTTACCTGAAAGCCCTCCTGGAAGGGATTTCTTCCATTCCAGAAATTCCGGCCTCCCTCCGGGAATCTTTGCGGCATCGGGAAACAAAAGATTTATACGCACAGTTAGAAGTGCAAGATCCTCTCATGGCGGCACGATTGAAACCGGGAGACACACAACGGATCATCAGAGCCTTGGAAGTGAAACAGTATACGGGAAAGTCCTTGGCCAAATGGCAGGAAGAGGTAACAGAAAGCCCTTTGAAAAACTTGACCCCTTTTATGATTAAAATTCTCCCTCCCCGGGAAGAGCTCTATGAGAGCATTAATCAGCGTGTGGGACGGATGATCCAAGAAGGCGCCTTGGAGGAGGTGAGGGTCATACACGATAAAAACCTCAATAGTCTCAAAACCTTGGGATATGCGGAGCTCAACTCCTATCTTGAGGGAGAGGGTTCCTTGGAAGAAGCCACAGACAAAATGCAGCAAAAAACGCGCAACTATGCCAAGCGCCAAACCACCTGGTTCCGCCACCAAATGGAAGCAGACATGGGGATAGAAAAAATTTATAGATCCGGGGATGCTTTATGGAAAAAAATCATACATTTCAAAGGGTAATAAATTCCCTCACTTAGAACGGCGCAGAAACCCTAGGGGCGCGGGGATATGAGAATTAACCATCTGATTTTAGTGGTTTCTTTTTCCTCTGAAATCCATCAAAAATATGGTACTCTTAAATAAGTACAAGTCTAATTATTTAACTTTAAGGGTATAAGGAGATGGGTATGATGTCGCTTCACGATCGCATTGAAAGTTTAGAACATAAGCGTGAACTTTTGGATCAAAAAATCTGTCGTGAATTAAAGCGTCCTTTGCCGAATGTTGATCTTCTCCGGGAATTCAAGGTCAGTAAACTTCGCTTGAAGGAGGAAATTTTCAAGCTCTTATCTAAGTAATTTCTGTACTCTCCCTAAACTTAGAATCTTACCGTTTGCGTATCCTTTGCAAGCGGTTCTTTTTTTCTGGCTTTCCAAAAAAAGTATGCTATCTTGCGGACAAAATCCAAAGAAGGGGACAACATGATTCATAGAATTTTCAGCCTATTTCTACTTTTTTTAATTTCCACAGGAAATTCCGGTTTGGGGGACAGTACAGTTTCAGGGGAAGGAAAAGTTGTAAAATTTTTTGTGAAGCCGGGAACATTTGTTCGAACAGGTGAGCCTACGACCCTTACTGAAGCTATGAAGATGGAGATGGTTGTCAGGGCGACTTCCGATGGATATTTTCAACCTAATGTTCAGGAAGGAGACCTGATTCTGGATGGTATTATTGGCCTCATTATTCCAAAAGAAAAGTGGTTAAAGAAAAACATTCAAGAAACTGCCCCTCAAAAAAATATAACCTCGGAAATCCTGAGGCTTCAAATAAAGAGTTCCACGGATTTTCCTGTGAAAGAGGAGGGTGTTCGGACAACATTTTCTTCCCCTTCTTCTGATCGAAGACTCTTTCGAGAAGATACTGTTTCTTTCTTCGTGAAGAGCATATTGCCGGAGGTTCAGGCCCCTCTCTATCCTCTAAAAGAAAAGGAATTTTTTCTCTTAGAATCGGCGAGAAATTTTGGCGAAGATTTTCAAAGAAAATCCCTAAATTATGAAAAAAATAAATATTCATTTGTTCTAAATATTTTCGATTTAGAAGAACAAAAAAATCTCGATGAAGACTTGAAAAAATCACAAATAAAAACCAAGATTTATTCTTTAGAAATACCGAATCTCTTCTCTATAAAAGGGCCCTATTTAATCACCTTTTTGATCGGTTTATTCCTTGGTTTATTGTCAGCATTTTTTGCTGTCAGACGTAAAATAATCCCCTAAATTCTGATGGACAGAGGACAGAAAAAGAAGTAGGGTGCACCCATAAAAATGTACCTGTTGAAAATTTGGAGGACTACAATGAAGAAATATTTTTTGACTCAATCCCTTGCCTTGACGCTTTTTTGTTTTGGTGTAAATGCTGCCTCTTGGCATTCTCCCGAGACAGAAAATCCACTTATCGCCATGAAATCTGTTTCTTTGGGGAAAATCCCCTCTACTCAGACCCTTGTCTATGAGATGACTGATAAATATGCTAAAGGAGATAAGACTTCCTTGCAGGATACTCTGGGACAAGAAAATCTTTATACGAGTGAAATCATTAGGATATCGGCAACTGAGCAAACGGCCGGAGTAGGCCAGCATGGACGGACATGGCAGTCCCCTCCAGGAAATGTGTATGTGACCTATCTTTTCCCTTGGCCAGAAGATAAAATGCCTCTGGGCTTTTTTGTGCCCCAGGTGACGACAGTTTCTATGGCTCAAACCGCTCAGTCTTTTGATCTGGGAGATGCTAAGGTCGAATTAAAATGGATCAATGATTTCTTGTTAAACGGCAAAAAGAGCGGCGGTGTTTTGTGTAAATCTCAAGGGGTTATGCCTTTCTTTGAAGGGGATGCTGTATCTGAAAGACGTCATAATGCCCTTGTTGTTGGGATCGGCATAAACGTTAATATGGATGCGGATGTGGCCCAGGAAAGATTTGACTATCTTGAGGATTCTATGAAAATTCCCTTTACTTCTTTACGGATAGAGACGGGGCGGGAATTTAGTGTGGAGGAGGTTTTAAGCCGGTTGACGCAAAACCTTGTCAGGAATTATAGAAAGTTGTTGAATGAAGAAAAGAGCTTTGAGGAAACATTCTCCCCATTTTTGAATATGGTTCTTGCCTACCGAGGAAAGCCGGTGGTGTACATGGATACAGGAGAATCTACACAGACCAATTATACCTTAGTAGAAATTGATGGAAAAGGACAAGCTGTTCTTGAGGACGAAGAGGGTAACCGAGTTACGAAACTGAGCGGCAGAGTTCGGCTCAGGGATTAAAATTTTATTTTAGGGAAAATGCCTCCTGACATTTTGTGTTGGGGGGCATTTTTTTGTCCTCTTCTCCTCCCAAAGCCCCCATTCTGTGCTATAGTATTTCCCATGGACAAGTTTTGGTTAGCATTCATTCAAGGCATCACGGAATTTTTTCCTGTGAGCTCTTCCACCCATCTGGAAGTTTTTTCCACGATCTTTAATCTTTCTTCCTTGGGACGCGTCACTGATGTGGCCCTGAACCTCATTACCGTTTTGGTGGTGTTGGTTTATTTCCGCACCTACATTATTGAAATGGCTTTGGGGGGAGTAATGCTTCTCAAGGGTCGAATTACGCCGGATTTTCAGAAATTCTTAAAAATATGTGTAGCTACTGTACCCACCATTATCATGGGTTATGTGGTGCACATTTATTGGCATTCAAGCAGCCCCCTTTTTCAAGTCATGGGATGGGCTTCCATTATTTTTGGAATTTTCTTGATGGCGGCAGACCACTATGGACGTCTCGATAAAACCTACAAAAAGATGACCTATAGGGATGCTATTTTGATTGGGTGTTTTCAAATGGTCTCTTTGATCCCCGGGGCTAGCCGATTGGGCAGCACCCTCATTATGGGACGTCTCCTGGGGTACCAACGGCAAGATGCCGCCACCTTTTCTTTTTTGCTGTCCCTTCCCGTCAGTATTGGAGCCGGTGTTCTTCTTTTTAAGGAAATTCTCCAAAGCAACCAATTTGTATGGGGAATGGAGCTTGTGCTAATCTCAGGTGTGACTTTTATTTCGGGATATTTTGCTCTTGGGTTTTTCATGTGGTGGCTTAAAAAAAGAACCCTTCTTTTGTGGGGACTCTACAGGGTTCTCTTCGGGTCTTTTATTTTGTGGTACCTTACCTAGAGTCCTATGCGCCCGGAACAAGTCCAGAAGTTTTTTGAAATTCTTGCCCGAAAAAATCCTCACCCCCAAGGGGAGCTTTATTATACCAATCATTACACCCTTCTTGTAGCGGTGATTCTTTCCGCTCAAGCAACGGATGCGGGCGTCAATAAGGCAACCCATATTCTTTTTGAGCGGGTCTCCAGTCCAGAAAAAATGGTAGCCTTGGGAGAGGCGGGATTGATCCCCCTCATTAAGACCATCGGTCTTTACCCCTCCAAAGCCAAGTACATTTTGAAGATGAGTGAGTTGTTGATCCGAGATCACAGAGGACAAGTGCCAGACACAAAAGAGGAACTGGAGAAGCTCCCCGGCGTGGGGGCAAAGACGGCCAATGTGATCCTGAACATTGCCTTCCATCAACCCACCATCGCGGTGGATACCCATATCTTTAGGGTGTCCAATCGGACAGGGTTGGCCAAAGGAAAAACACCCAATGATGTTGAAAAAGTTTTGATGAATATAGTCCCGGATCGCTTTAAACTAAACGCGCACCTGTGGCTTATTTTATTGGGTCGCTACATCTGCAAAGCCCGAAAACCTGAATGTTACGATTGTCCTGTAAGAGAGCTATGCTCGTTTACACCGAAGACGGCTCTTTGAGAGATTTACTCTCCCTTCAGGACCCGACTCTTTTGCCGGGACCATTCTTTTTCTTTCAAAGAGGCCCGTTTGTCGTACAAGTTCTTTCCCTTTGCAATGCCCAGCTCCACTTTCACAAGGCCCCGGGCATTAAAATAGAGAGCAAGGGGGATTAGCGTCACCCCTTTTCGTTGAACCGCGCCCATGAGCTTACTGATTTGGCGCTTTTTCAGCAAAAGTTTCCGAGGACGTTTAGGCTCATGATTAAATTGGTTGGCCCCCTTATACTCATCCACATGGGCATTAAGAAGATAGATATCTCCCTCCCGTTCATCCGCAAAGGCATGGGAAATATCTGCGCGCCCCAGCCGCATGGATTTTACTTCACTCCCCAATAGAATAATGCCCGCTTCCACCACCTCTTCAATGGCAAAGTCATGTCGGGCCCGTCGATTGAGGGCGATGACTTTCCGAGGTGAGGGCTCTGCCATTTTACAGATGGGCCATGTGGACAGCCGTATCGCTCATGCGATTGGAAAATCCCCATTCATTATCGTACCAAGACAATACCCGACAGAAATTTCCATCTACCACGGCCGTTTGGCTCAGGTCAAAGGAAGAGCTGTGGGGATTATGATTAAAGTCCACGGACACCAAAGGTTCCGTCACCACAGCCAAAATATCCTTCAAAGGACCGGCCGCCGCATGCTTGATGGCCTCATTAATTTTCTCCACAGTTGTTGCATGCTTTGAAATAAACTTAAAATCTACCAAGGATACATTTGGTGTGGGAACCCGAATGGCTGTTCCATCAAGCTTTCCTTTTAAGTGTGGCAATACAAGACCCACTGCTTTGGCAGCCCCCGTAGAGGTAGGGATCATAGACAAAGCCCCGGCACGCGCCCGGTGTAAATCAGGGTGTCCCGAATCCACAAGTCTTTGGTCCCCCGTATAAGAGTGAATGGTGGTCATGTAGCCTTTCTCAATTCCAACGGCCGCATCCAGAACGAAAGCCACAGGCGCCAAACAATTGGTGGTGCAGGAGGCATTGGACACAATCAAATCCGTCGCCTTCAAATCCTTATGGTTCACACCATAAACGACCGTCCGATCTTCGCCTTTTGCAGGGGCCGAAATCAGCACCTTCTTAGCGCCCGCATTTATATGGAGCTGTGCCTTATCCCTTTCTGTGAAATGCCCAGAGCATTCCATAAGAATATCGATACCAAGGTCTCCCCAAGGAAGATTAGAGGGATCTTTTTCGGAAAAAACTTTTATAGGATGGCCGTTGATGGTAAGGCTTTTATCCGTATGTTCAATATCTGCTTTGAATTGTCCATGGACAGAGTCATATTTCAACAAATGGGCATTGGTTGCCGCATCCGACAATTCATTGATGGCCACCACCTCAATGTCTTTACGGCCAGACTCATAAATAGCCCGTAATACCAGACGCCCAATGCGCCCAAATCCATTAATAGCAACTTTTACTTTTTTCATTTAGATCCTCTTAAATTTTGAATGATTATAGATACCAGGTTTTTATCTTTTCACAAGCCCTTTTGTCTTCAAGTTGGCCACTATGGCACTTGCCGTAAACCCAAAATGAGCCAGAACATCGGGCCCTGGAGCAGATACACCAAACGTGGAGAGTCCTATGCTGATGCCCCGATCCCCCACATATCGATGCCATCCCGGCGTTACGCCTGCCTCGATGGACACCCGCAACTGTGACCCCAAAACCGAGTCCTGATAGGCCTTCGATTGCAGATCAAACAATCGGGTGCAGGGCATGGAAACCACCCGGGACAAAATTCCTTCTGTTGCCAAAAGTTCCTGCACCTCAAGGGCCAAAGAAACTTCTGATCCTGTGGCCATAAGGGTCACCTGAGCATCTGTCTCTTCTCTAAGTACATACCCTCCCCGCGCACAAAAATTCTCGGCGCTTGCGGACCGAATCGTGGGAAGATTTTGCCGACTGAGGGCCAAAACTGACGGTGTCTCCGTAGACTCCAAAGCCAACTGCCAACATTCCGCCGTTTCTATTGTATCGGCGGGACGGAACACATTCAGATTCGGAATAATCCGCAGGCTTTCCAAATGCTCAATGGGTTGGTGCGTCGGGCCATCTTCCCCGAGTCCAATGGAGTCGTGGGTCATTACATAAATAACCCGCTGCTTCATCAAAGCAGACAGGCGAATAGCGGGCTTACAATAATCCGAGAAAACCAGGAAGGTTCCTCCATAAGGAACAAACCCTCGATGGAGGGCAATCCCATTCATGATGGCCCCCATGGCATGTTCCCGAATTCCGTAGTGGATGTAGTTTCCCGTCATATCCAAAGGGGTGATACCTTTCATGGAAGGAACTTGGGTGTTGTTAGACCCCGTAAGGTCCGCGGATCCCCCCAAAAGTTCTGGAAACAAAGGGAATATTTTTTCAAGGACCATCTCAGAACTTTTCCGTGTGGCCACTTTTGGCTTTTTCTCGGCAATTTCCCTGGAGAAATCTGCCAAGACTGAATGTACGGAGGCGGGCACCTGAGCCATCTGACCTTCCCAAAAATCCTTATCCTTTGCGCGGGCTTCCCATGTCTCGTAAGCGTCATGGTGTTGCCGTCCTATGGCGCACCATTTTTCAAGAATAGGGTTTGGAATTTCAAAGGGAGGGGCAGTCCATCCCAGCCTTTCTTTTGTTTCTTTGGCCTCCTCTGGACCCAAGGGGGCGCCATGGGCTTCAGCGGTTCCTGCTTTTGTGGGAGACCCATATCCAATGACGGTTTTACAGGCAATGAGAACGGGTTTGTCGGAAGTCTGTGCCCAGGCAAGAGCCTCCTCAATGGCCGTTGGATCATGGCCATCAATGGCGCGCACATTCCAGTTGCAGGCCTCAAAGCGCTTCAAATGATTTTCCGAGGTGGCCAGGGAAGTAGATCCATCAATGGTAATTCCATTATCGTCAAATAAAACCACAAGATTAGAAAGTTTTAAATGTCCTGCAAAGGAGATAGCTTCCGATGAAATTCCTTCCATTAAACATCCATCTCCCGCGATGGTGTAAGTTTTGTGATTCACCATTTCTTTTCCGAATCGAGCGCGGAGAGCTGATTCTGCCAGGGCCATGCCCACGGCATTTCCAAGGCCTTGCCCCAGAGGCCCCGTGGATGTTTCGATACCACCCGCTTCTCCATATTCAGGATGTCCCGCGGTGATACTGCCCAATTGGCGAAAGCGCTTGATCTGATCTAAGGTCATGTCTTTGTAGCCTGTAAGATACAGAAGGCTGTAGAGAAGCATGGATCCGTGACCAGCGGATAAAACAAAACGGTCTCGGTCAGGCCATGCTGGATGTCTGGGATCAAACTTCAAAAACTTTGAAAAGAGGACCGTCGCCACATCGGCCATACCCAAAGGCATGCCGGGATGCCCCGATCCGCTTTTTTCAATGGCGTCAATGGTAAGCGCCCGAATGGCGTTAGCTAAATCTTTATTTGTGGGCAGTGTCATAGACTCATCCTTTTAAATCCCGCCAATCATAAGGGGTATTGACTTAAGACTCAAGGATTTATGAACTCAAACAATACTCCCCTTTCTCCTTGAGTTATTTAATGGGGCCTTGTAAAGTAAACCTAGGGACATTTGGCTTGCGGGTCCCGAAGAAAAAACTAATTTTTGGGGGATTATGGAATCACGATATAACTTTACGGTTTTGGATCCAGTTCAATGGTATGAAGGCCAGCTCCTTTACCCACAGCATTACCAGCAAATGCGCAATGAATTGCAGCAAACGAGCCTGTGTTATTTGACCGTCGCTTGCCCCTGGTATTGGGGTATCCGCTATCTAGATCTAGATGAGACCTCCCTCGCTGTAGGCATCATCCGCATCAATGAGATCCTTGCCATTCTTCCAGACGGTTCCATTGTGGATAAAAAAGTAAACTCCCCAAAGAAAGTTGAGCTGGATATTTCTGGGCTTAAAAAAGAATTGGATGGCACTGTTATGACCATTCATCTGGCAGTGGTGGCTTTACAACCAGATGCGGCTAACACCGCAGGAGACTTGCCTCGGTATGATTCCGTTGAGTCAACCCCCATTATGGATGAGAATACCGGTGATGAACCCATTGTTATGCCAAAACTTTCCTTAAGGATAGTTCTTTTGAGGGAGGAGGATGTTACTCCCCGTTACTCCAGCTTCCCTCTCTTGAAGGTAACCTTTAAAGACAATATGTTCGTAAAAACTGATTTTATTCCACCATCCACCTCTATTCAATCGGGGGGATTCATCAGCCAATACTGTGGAGCCCTTATTAAAAACCTGAGAAGAGATATTGCCTATTTATCTGATCGCCTAAGTGCTCTTGTAACAGAAGAGACGGCCCCTGTTTTGAATTATTACTTAGGAATTTATAACATCATCGTGAGCCGTATTGTGGTGCTGGAAGCTCTTTATTTATCAGAAAAATCCCATCCCTTTGAGATCTATCGAGAACTTTGCATTTCTGCAGGAAGCTACTGTTCTTTGACTCAAGGCCAAGTTCCCCCTATTTTTGGAGCCTATAATCATAATGATCTAAAGGCGACTTTTGATCCGATCATTGCCTTTATTGAAGATATGGTCGCAAAAGTAAAGAATCCAGCTATTCCCCTTCCTTTCAATAAGGTAGATCGGGTTTTCTCTTACCCCATAAATGAAGAGTGGCTAACAACCAAAGAGCTGATTATTGGAATTAAACTGGGCCCCATCATAACACCTCCTATTGCAAGCCGTTGGTTGATGGGGGCCATCATTGCCTCTCAATCCGTTGTTCCTCAAGTGAAGGAAAAGCGTATTTTGGGGGCAGACAGACAAATAGTCTCTCAGGTGGCTTCTATGGGACTTCTGGAGACAACACGGCAGATATTGGTAACAGTTTCTATTGATCCAAATTTTATAAAAGGTGGGGAAGATCTACAAATCTTCAATCCCTCTGATACGAATGAGACACGGCCTGAGGAAGTTATTCTATATATAGCGGGCTAGTGCTATTATGCACGGAAAGAGAATGGCATGAACAACGAAAAATACATAAAATCTGTAATTGTGGAAAATTTCAAAGATTTTTATGAGGCCCTTCTGGTATCTAAAGCTATGGCTCTTGCAGAAAAGGGAGACGAGGTGCCTTCGGTCCCCCAACAGATTTTGAATCGATTGGAAGCCCTGCTTCAATCCCAGTATGCTCAGATGGAAACTCGAGGAGGGGCCCTAGCGGCCCAATATTACCAAGAAGCTCAATATGTTATGGCTGCTTTAACAGATGAAACCTTTATCAATTTACAATGGAAGGGCAAAAAAGTTTGGGAAGATAATCTTTTGGAATCTCGTCTTTATAACACTCAAGATGCAGGGGATGAATTTTTCAAAAAACTCAATGCCTTTTTAGAGACCCGAGATCATACAAGTTCCGATGTGGCAATGGTTTACCTTCTGTCTCTGGGTCTTGGATTTCAAGGAAAGTTTAGGGGAGAGGAGGATCAAAAAATTCTCTCTCAATATAAGAAAAATCTTTATGGAGTCATTGAAGACCAACCCCCTCAATTCCTGGAGGGGTACAGAAAATTTTTCCCTCAGGCCTATGCATTTACGTTAGATCCCAGGTCTCCTTCTGAGGCGCCTAACACACAGGCATGGTACTATATTTTAGCTACCACAGCGGTTGGTTTTGTTATAGCCTTTTACATTCTTTGGTATGTGGAAGTGAAAGATTTATACACGGTGATTGACGCTATACACAGACTCATTCGAGCGGAGGGATAATGCTGTTTCACTACCTTCCTTATTTTATTATCATAATCCTGGCGCTGAACGCCCTCATTTTTCTGTTGGTGGCTTATTCAACAAAGCTTAGTCTTAGAGGGCATCTTGAAAAAATCGGTTTCAAAAACCCAGATTTTTTTGCAAGACTTCAGACGGCCTTCCCCTCTGACATTGAGAGCTCTTCTTCTCTTTTAGAAAAAATTCAACTCTATATCTATGGAGTTTTGGATGTTCTTGGGGTTCGTCCTTTGGGGCCCATTTACACATCTTTCAGGGGAGCCATGGGGGCCCTTAAAAGCAATCTGGTTTCAGAAGATATTTATAGCTTGCCCTGGTTTATTGTTGTAGGGGATGATTTCTCTGGAAAAAAGACTGTTTTGCAAAACAGTGGCCTGTCAAATCCCATTTCGAGTCCAGCCTTTTCCGTTCCCACAGAAGATCCCCTTCTGCAATGGTGGTTTTATGATAAAGGGATTGTTTTGGAAATCTCTGAGAGATGCTTCACCACCCAAAAAGTCGAAGAAAGTTGGAACACTGTTTTAAAGGCCCTTAAGCGGTATAGGCCCTATCGTCCCATAGATGGAATTGTTCTAACAGCCCCAGCTACCTATTTCACAGGTTCTGAAGCGCTGTCAAAAGATGTAATGATTCAAAAGGCAACCCTTCTGTCAAGCCAACTCAATAAGGTTGGGTCATTTTTAGGGTTTAAACTTCCCCTCTATCTCCTTATGACAAAATGTGATCAGGTGGCAGGGTTTTCTGGATTTTGCAAAGAATTGCCGGAGGAAGCTCTTTCAGAGATGGTGGGATGGTCAAATCCCTATGCTACAGATTTGGCTTATAAAGATAGTTGGGTAAAAGAAGGGTTTGATAAAATTTACACCTCTTTATTTGAATCTACGTTGAGGATTTTTGCCCAAAAACCAGTGGAAGAATACCAAGATGATCTGATGATTTTTCCCCAAGCATTTTCTAATTTGAAAGAAAATGTATCCATTTATTTGGACTCAACCTTTCAAAAAGACCAGTACGACAACGATATTATGTTTAGGGGTATCTTTCTAACGGGAGATGGGGGAGAAGATTTGACGACCCATCCTTTTCTGAAAGATCTTTTTAAACAAAAAATCTTCATGGAAATTGGGGCCGCCATACCTCTTAATAAATTCCTTGTATCGGCCAGCCGGACCATTAACTGGATTCGATTGGGCATTGCGGGGTTGGTTATTTCGGGGGTCTGCGGCCTTTACTGGATTCAAGGAAGACTATCCGCAGATGTACAGGACATTCGTCCATCTTTGATCAATATTCTGAATAATTTACAGGAAGAAAATCCCAATAAATTTACGGCGGCGGATGCGGCTGAATTTAGAACAAAGGCGATTCTGACTCTTTTTGTTCGGGTTTATGAGTCTTCTTTGACATCGCCGGTCCTTCTTCCCTCTTCCATCAGTCTATTGAGTAAAAGGCTTAAGGATTTATTATTGGTTCTTTACGAGACCCGCATAGAAGAGCCCATCCATTATCTTTTAAAAAGAAAAGCGGACAGTTTAATTAAAGATCCTTTGCCCACCATAAGGTTGGATGCTCCCTTTTCTGATCCGACTCAAACGTCAGAATTTCTCTTATTGGAGGGATATGTAAATGCTCTGCTGGATCTTCAGGCGGTAATCTCTATCTACGAAACTTTGCCTGAAACTAAAAGCTTGGGCGGTTTATCTAAGTTGATCAACTATATTTATGGGTACGAGTTTGCACCTTCGTTCTTAAGGGCTCATGAGACCTTAGGAAGAGATCTTATCAACGAAGGTAATTATCCTCCTTTCTATATAGAGAATTATCGGATCTTTGCAGAAAAAAGGCTTTATCAACTCTATAATAATTTTTTAAGAAGAATCTTGGATCCAAAGTACAATTATTCCTTGTCTCAGAAACTCCAGAAAACCTTGGGTAAGGTGGAGGGTCAGGGGTTTCATGATTTGGAAAATTTGAGAGATAGCCTAACAGAAATCAAGAATTTAATGACTTTCATTACAGCGTCAGGGGCCTCTTGGATGACCAATCCTCGTTTTGATCCAGGATCTAAATATCAAAAACTTATGGGCCAGATCCAAAACATTAGCCTTTTCAGTAATGATATTCAGGAAAAACTGGCAAAAACATCGGAAGCTTTATATGAAAAAGCAACGACGTATTTGAGAAGTTATGGGTCTCCTCTGACAGGGCACTTCCTAACCATATCTCCCCTCACGAAAAGGCTAGAGCCCTCCCCGGGGCTTTTAAATCTAGAAAGTAAATTAAATGAATTTCTCTCCAAACCTTTCATGCAAAAGGTAGAGGGGTCTCCTTTTATCAATAAAATTCCCCAAGGACAATTTGTCCACTGGGATCCCCAAGCCGTGAGAAACTCCATTGCTCTCGCTCTAGATTATAAGACATTTATGGATAAGGAGCTTTCTTCTTATCCTGCCAATATCCAGAATCCATTGCGCGTTGCAGGCCGAGAGCAGTTGGAAAGAAACATCGATGTGATTCTAGAAAAAGGACAAATGTTCTATGAGAGGCCGACTCAAAAATGGACCCAACAAAGTAAGGATGCAATGCAGTCGCAAATCGACAACATTGCAGAAGTAGGGCCCCTTTTCCTGAAGCTTCTAAAGTACTTGGACGAAGATCAGGCTCATAAAACCCAGGGGCGCTTGAAAACAGCTTTATTTGATCAGATGTATGAACAACTGCAAAACTTGGACAGCACCCTTAATCAAGGAGAGTACTATTTACCCTCCGATCCGCGTTTTCGAGAATGGCAGGGAGGAAAAGATGCAGTTCTAAGAAGCTTTAACGTGGCGGATAAGGCGGAAATGAAGAGTTATTTTGCCAACCAAAGTGCCCAGATTGTAACCCTCGCTACCCAATACAGTGTTCCTATCATTGAGTTTTTGAAGGCAGATATTTTTTCTCTTTCCATGGATCAAATTAAACTGGTCAATCGTTGGTACACTTTGATACAGCAATCCATTAATTATAAACAATCAAAACCCTCGGGTTCCATGGCGGTTCTGGAAGAATTTTTGCTGGATACAGGAAATGATATTACCTATGAAACATGTCTTGCTCAAACAACGGTTCCCCCGTCCGTGGAGTCTACAAGTGATTATTTCTTAGGGCGTAAAAACCTGCTGCTTAAGGGCATGAATCAACGGTGCCAAGTGATGACAGCTGAGTGGGCAGCAAAACAATATAATAAAATTGAAGCTCTTTTTAATAATAATTTGGCCAATTTGTTTCCCTTCACAGTCCAGATTCCCAAAGCAGCCCAGCTGGATGCAGAGGTTTCTGGTACTGCTATGGAGGAGTTATTCCAAGAATTAGAGGTGATGACACCAGAAATTCAGAATTCCATCATGGCCTCTGGAAAATATAAAAAGAGTTGGATACAGGTTAAAAACTTCTTGGACGCCATGGCAGAGATCAAAAATTTCTTCCAAACTTACTTTGCCTCTAAGGTAAAGGGAGGAGATCTAGGCACAGACTTTACGGTCAAATTTAAACAAAATAAATTAAATGAATCGCAAGGAAATCTCTTTTCTGATTGGGCTTTTCTTTTTGGAGACAAATCTCTGAGCTTTAATACCACAGGAAATGGGGGAGGGCGTTGGGAAGTAAACAAGCCCGTTTCTTTCGGATTTGAATGGAAGCAGAACTCATCTCTCTTTCCATCAGAAAAGTCCCTAAGCTCTGCCGCTGTAATTGTGGGTCCCCGGGTTCTCTTTGTTTATGAAGGGACATGGGCTCTCCTGAGAGGTATGATGTTGCATCAAACGCCTGTTAAAAAAGGAGGGTTCCCAAATAACCAGGTCCTTCTAAGATTTAGAATTCCTTTAACGCCAACGCCGGGAGGGGATGTGACTACACGGGCTCAGCTCTTCGTGAGCCTAACACCAAAGACTGTGAAGGGCCTCAGTGCGGTAAACTTTAAAATTCCTAAGTTCCCAACGAGTGCGCCCAAGCTCACGCCTGATTCTCAAGGGGGTGTGTGATGGATACGATTGCAGATTTAGATATTTATCTCCAAGACATTTCACCTCAGAAACCCCAAGGAGAAGATGTAAAGTATGATGTGTCCTATGATGCTATCAAAGAAGCTTCTCGGGAGGACCTGGATCTTCCCCAAGGGGTATGGGTTCAAGATCTTAAATCCGCGGACTGGGAAAAGGCCGAGAAGCTTTGTATTACGATTTTGACAACCAAATCAAAAGACATACAGGTTGCCGCATGGCTCATAGAGGCATGGCTTTCCCTATATGGAATGAAAGGTGTGAAGCAAGGGTTTCAGTTATTACTGCAGCTGTCTCAGAAATATTGGGATGTGGCCTATCCTATTATAGATCCTCAAGATCCAGATTATAGAGGGTCTCCCTACAGTTGGATTAATGAAAAACTCTCGGAGAGACTCCACAAAATTTACATTACGTCTCCCGATGATTCTAATCTTTTGACTTACAGTTTCTATCAGTATTTGGAAGTTCATCGAGAGGAAGAAGTAAAAGTGGCGGGATCCACACCCTCTAAGCCAGACAAAGGATGGCGTGTGGCTGATTTTGAAACCAGTCTTAGAAAAACTCCCAATAGTTTTTTCGAAGAATTTTTGAAAGACATCAATGAAACCAGGGATGCAGTAAAAGAACTACAAGCGTTTTTGGATTTAAAGATTGGATCCGATGGGCCTTCTCTTTACAAAATTAGAAATAATCTTAAAGTCTTCGAAGATTTTGTGAACAAACTTTTGGCTGAGCGGGGACAGAAAGAAATTCCTGAACAAGAGCAAGAAGAGGCAGGAATGATTCCCTTAGAGGGAACGACCCCTAATGTAGTTCCGTCCTCTCCTCCGGCTCACATAGAAGGTATTATAAATACGCGGGCTGAGGCTTATTCAATCATTGAGAATGCGGCGAATTATTTGGAAAAATTGGATCCCCATAGTCCAGCTCCTTATCTTATTAAAAGAGCGGTTGTGTGGGGGAGCCTTTCTTTTGCAGATCTTTTGAAGGAAATGGTTCAAGATCCTGGGGCTTTAGCCCAACTCAAACTTCTCTTGGGAGTAAAGGGAGAAAATCCTCCTTCTCAAAATTCCGAAGGCCCTTCGGAGAATCCTCCTTCAGTGCCTCCAACCCAACCTAACCCTTTCTGGAATCCAGAGACTTAGGAGCTTTAAAATCTTTTCCTGGAATTTTGAGTGGCTTTATGCTTAAATGATTCCTGTTTTCCAGAGCAGCCCTGCGGAATATATAAGATAGGGATCTTGGAAAAACATGATTTATAAAAAACAAATTTTTTTCTTTAACTTTCATGGGTTGTGGAGTGAAAAAAAGATTGTCGATAAGAAGTGAGACATTAGGAGGAAGCATAATTTGGAAACGGTTCCCCACCAATTTTGGGAAGTTCTGTACTTTTTAGGGGCGGCAGTCGTTGTATCAACGATCTGTAATAAACTCCGTATCACCTCAACTTTAGGGTATCTCTTCGCCGGGGTTGTTTTAGGACCCCATTTCATAGGGTTGTTTTCCAACATTGAAGTTTCTCAACACATCGCAGAATTTGGTGTGGTCTTTCTGCTTTTCACCATTGGATTAGAGCTTCCTTGGGAAAGGCTCCAGGAACTCCGAAAATATGTATTTGGCATGGGGTCTCTTCAAATGACCCTTACCTCTTTTTTGTTTGGATGTATGGCCTCCTATTTTGGGGCCAATTTAGAGACGGCGGTTCTCCTGGGGGCTGGTCTTGCCTTTTCTTCCACAGCCGTTGTTCTTCAGCTTCTCTCGGATCAAAAAGCTATTACTTCCCGCTTTGGAAGAATTTCCTTCTCCGTTCTATTATTCCAAGACTTTATCGTGATCGTTATTCTCGTGTGGGTGACGCTTATGCATACAGAAAGCAAGGCATCTTTCCTGGAAGTTTTAGGCTGGGCCGCCTTCAAAGTCGTAGGGGTCTTTGTAGGATTCATTATCTTTGGTCGGTTTTTACTCAGGCCCTTTTACCGCATGGTGGTTTCCACGAAAAGCGGCGATTTGTTCTTTGCCATGACATTGCTGATTATTGTGGCCACAAGCTTTGCTACGGAATATGCGGGTCTTTCTTTGGGTCTTGGCGCCTTTCTTGCAGGTCTTCTTATGGCAGAGACGGAATATAAGCACCAAGTGGAAACAGATATTAAACCCTTCCGGTCTTTGTTGTTGGGGCTCTTCTTTATGACCGTTGGCATGTCCTTAAACCCCAATGTTTTACTCCAAGATCCTAAACTCATTGCTTCTTTCTTCTGTCTAATGCTTCTTGGAAAAATAGCGGTTCTGTTGGTCACCTGCATGATTATGCGATTGCCTGTAAAAACGGGCATTAAGATCGCCCTTTTATTAGCGGGAGGCAGTGAGTTTGTTTTCGTTCTCTTCAAGCAGGCAGAGCTCAGTGGACTAATTACGAACGATCTGAATCAGATGGTCTACCTCATTGTGGTTCTTAGCATGATGGTGAGCCCCCTCTTGGCCTTTGTTGGAACCTTTATCAGTAACCGAATCGGCCGGGAGAATGGTATCGCCCTCAAAGCAGCCGAAGAGGAATCCGTGGATCTTAAAAACCATGTCATTATTGTGGGATTTGGCTTAGTGGGAGAGACAGTTCACAATATTTTGGCCACAAAGTATATTCCCCATATTATTGTGGATATGAACATTACCCGGGTGGCCCTGGGGCGCATGCAGAAGAAGGACTTTATCTTTTTTGGGGATGCCCGGAAGATTGAGGTATTCCATGCCTTTCATGCGGAACGTGCCCGCGCCGTGGTGGTGAGTGTGGATGATTTTAGTCTCTCTTCCCGTCTGGTTATTACCCTAAAAAGGTACTTCCCCCAGCTGAAAGTCTTTGTTCGTGTTCGAGATAGTGATCAAGCCATGAAACTTCAAGAGTTAGGGGCTGAACCCATCGTCCCGGAAATGTTTGCCCCCAGTTTTCAGTTGGCGTCTGCGGTCCTGGAACTCTTTGGTCTAAAGGCAGAGCAAGTGGATGCTGTCATTGAAAAATACCGGCGCACTCTGCTGGCCAAACAAAACTTCAAAGATGGCAAGGTTCCTTGGATTTCAAGAGTGTTTGGGTAATTTAAATCCAGCCCGCTGCTGTTAAGGCCTTCTTTATTTGGTGCCGCCAAAATGCATGATGAGAGGCTTTTACATTTTTTCCATGAGGCACATGGAAGTATATGAGCTCTCTTTGATCTGGGTTGCTCTTATGGGGAATAAATAAGTTAATATTGTGCTTATTTATGTCCATAACAAGATCATTTTTTAGAATAGGATTGAGGATTTGGGGAACAACTTCCCTGAAGAAATCAAGCTGGGCTTTTCCCATGAGAGTCTTAATGACGTCACTTAAATCAGCCCTTGTTTCTATAATTGGAAGGGAGGCGGCTGCAGCCATGGGCTGGGCTTGGACTTCTGCCTTTTCTTCCTGTGTCCATTGCCTGAAATGCCTTTCTGGTAATTGTTCTTCAGGAAGGGACACAGGCTCAGGGGTAGATTCTGGAAGAGGCTTCTGGACCAAAGATTCAGGAGCATCAGCAACTGCTGCAGGAATTGTAGGAAGGGCAAGGGGTTTAGAGGCGGTGGGAATTGTTACCAATGCTGCTGTCGACATAGGCGAGGGTAAAAGGGGGCGAATGTTCCTTGTAATCAAAATATCTAAGATTTTCTCTTGATTGTGAAGAGCTTCAAGGCTTCGTCCGAATTTCAGTATTGGGATCTGGGGTTCTAGAAAGTGGCCCGAGGCTTCGTTAAAAAATTTCATTGACTGTTCCCAAAGAAAATGGCCTCTTTCTTTGCCAATGGAGGGCTGAAGAGCCTCTAGTTTTGCCTTTATTTTTACCGTTGTAATTTGGGTTGCTTCCTCATAAAGATACATAAGATCATTTATGTTTAGGGTACATTGGGCTGGTTCCCCAAAGGCACCTATTTTTGCCTTAGTTTCCCGGGAACGCATTTTTTTTTCAAAATTTCTATGTGCTTCTGTTAAAAAAGGACTCAGATATTTTAAAGATTCTTCTTGGCAGGGGGCATCGTTATATTCGCTGCTAAATCCCCTATACTGCAAAACATCCTTGGTATTGCCTGTTCTTTTGTGTTCTTTTGCATCTTGCTGGAATTTCATTTTTTCTTCTGCGCCTAAAAGCCCCATTCTTTTAACGAAACTAAGCTCTAAATGAAGAACAGTTAGAAGTCGAGGGTCTCTTGAAAGATTGGAAACCCTTTCAAAATGATTCAGGTCTTCTTTTAAGCCCGCAAGAGATAAACCTATAAGACCTGGAAAAATCTGAGACTTGTCCGTGCCAGAATACTCTGAAATAAGGTCTAGTTTTTCCTTTTCAGGAATAGCCTCATCTTTTAAATAATCTATGTAATCCTTATGAAAATCATATCGAGCTTTCATAAGCTGATGAACAGCTGCAACTGCTTTTTCCCGCGTGTTCACATCTTCGGGAGAAAAAATTCCCATGGCCATAGCCGTATAGGTACAAAAAACAATTAGGGTTAAAATAATATATCTCATACTTACCTTTCAATAATGCTCACATCTTATATATAGAGCTTATTTTTGAATATTCAAGGGTATTTAATGAGAATAAAAATATAAAAACAAAAGATCTATTTCTTAATCTTATCTAGATTATGGATCTTGAGACGTTTGACACGCCGCGCGTCGCAAGTGAGGACTTCGAAGACAATACCGGATTGTTGTTTAATAAGCTCACCCCGAACAGGTACGTGGCCAGCAACGGACATGATCCAACCCCCTACGGTTTCGGGATCTTTTTCCCTCTCACGGGCAGTCATGACGGATCCAAACTCTTCTTCAAAGTCTCCAATGGGCATGCGACCATCCACAATGGCCGTATGGTCCGCATTTCGGATGAGAGGTTCTACTTCCTTGTGTTCTTCTAGATCCATGTCCCCGATGACTTTCTCAACGATGTCGCTGAGGGTTACAAGACCATCCACACCCCCAAACTCATCCACCACAATGGCCGTATAGATTTTTTCCTCTCGCATTTTAATCAGAAGATCACTGCAAGAAAGAGAGGGGGCTACAAATATAACGGGCTTTAAATGGCGCTCTACGGCAAAGTTTTTAGATTCAAAGGAGCTTGCCACGTCCCGCATGTGAAGGGCGCCTAAGATTTTATCCAAATCATGACGGCACACGGGGAAAGAGCTATAGGGATATTTAAGAAGCTCTTTGCGTGTTTTAACAAAGGGCTTATCCATATCTACCCAGATTATATCGGCGCGGGGTGTCATAATATCCTTAATAGGAATATGGAGAAATTTGGCAATGTTTTTAAGGATAGGGGACTCTGAATGTGACTCTGGAGAGCTGTGTTCAGAGGGTTCATTTTTTCTATTTTTCCTAAATGAGCCCAGTAAAGTTTTAAGAGGCACTTAACATTCTCCCATCTTATAAGGATTCTTAATCTTCAAAGTCTCTAAAATTTTTATCTCCAAATCTTCCATTTCTATAGCTTCATCCTCGCCCATCTCATGGTCAAATCCCAAGAGGTGCAAAAATCCATGAATAACCAGGTGGGCCAAATGATCCTCAAAAGAGATTCCTTTGTGGAGGGACTCTGCCTCAATGGTTTCATGAGCTAAAACAATATCACCCAATAACACAGTTTCTCCAAAGGGTAAATATGTTCCTTTTTCAAGGGCCTCAAAAGGAAAAGAAAGAACATTTGTAGGCATATCTTTTTTACGATAGTCACGATTTAGTTTCTGTACAAAAGTATTGTCTGTGAGCAAGAGGCTCACCTGAATCCTATTCTTTAGGAGAGGAAAGAATGCAACGGCATTTTCCAGAGCTTTTCTAACAAGGGCTTCCATGGGGGGAAGATTTTTCTCCCAAAGAGGGGATTCAACAGAAACTTGAATCCAGTCAGGTTCTTCAGCTTGGGGAGTCTGCATAAGCTCTAACGATATGACCTACCAACGGATGCCGCACCACATCGGTGTCTTTAAATTCCATGAAAGCGATGGAGTCTATTCCTCCCAAACGCTCGTGCGCATCTATAAGACCCGATTTTTGCTGAAAAGGCAAGTCTATCTGTGTGGAGTCTCCTGTGATCACCATTCGAGAGCCTTCTCCCAGCCGTGTCAGGAACATCTTCATCTGCATAGTGGTGGTGTTTTGGGCTTCATCTAGGATGATAAAGGAGTGTGCCAAAGTCCGGCCTCTCATGAAGGCAAGGGGCGCTACCTCAATGGTGCCGCTTTCCATAAGTTTTTCCACATGGGTTTCATGGAACATTTCGTAGAGGGCATCATAGATGGGTCGCAAATAAGGATCCACTTTTTCTTTTAGGTCTCCGGGCAAAAACCCCAGCTTCTCACCCGCTTCAATGGCAGGACGCGACAGAATCAAACGGTCCACTTTGCCTTGCATGAGCAAAGACACCCCCATGGCGACCGCCATGTAGGTTTTTCCTGTTCCGGCAGGCCCCAAACCGAATACGAGTTCCTTTGTTTGGAGATGTCGAATGAAATCGGCTTGGGCCTTATTGCGGGGAACGATGGTGCGCTCGGCAGTCCGGAGGCGGATTTTTATTTCAGAATCATCTTCTTCGCCTTGATACATATGGTCATCTACTTTGGAGGAGGTCATTTCATGTCCTTTTTCGAGCGCCTCATAGAGGCTTTTTAAAACAGCTTCTGCATGATCAATGGAAGGTTGGTCTCCCTTAAGGGTCAGGATATTTCCTCGGAGAGAAATTTTCACATTCACTTGTTTTTCAAGTTTCTTTAAGTGCGTATTGTGAGAGCCCACCAGTTGCTGGAGAAGCTGATTATCCATGAATTCTAAAAATGTTTCTTTATTAGGTCCGTCAGATTTTTGTTTTGTCACTCACGTACAACCCGGATTCCGGTCTCCCCATCAATACTTTTAAGCCTGCATCTGTTATATTTATATTTATTATCTTACCTACTATATCATGAGAAGATTCGATTTGAACAGACTGTTGATGGGGGCTTTTACCAAGGCATTGATTTTTCTGGTTTCCTAGTTTTTCCACCAGAACGGGAATTGTTTTTCCAACAAAAGAATTATTGAAATCCCTCTGTTGTTGGAAGAGTAAATCTTGAATTCTTTCAAGCCGAATGTCTTGAATATTTGTTGGAACTTGTAGATCTAAAGTGGCAGCCGGTGTTCCAGGTCTTGGACTATACTTGAAACTATAGGCTTGGGCATAATTTATTTTGCGAATAAGTTCTAATGTCGCCTCAAAATCTTCTTCCGTTTCTCCCGGAAATCCGACGATAAAATCAGAGGAAAACCCCATGTCGGGACGGGCCTCTCGGAAAACCTCAATGACTTCTTCATAGCGTTTGGCCGTATGTTTTCGATTCATGGCTTCCAAGATCCGATCGGACCCTGACTGAACGGGAAGGTGTAAAAACGGCATGAGTTTGGGGCAAGAGCGGTGGGCCTCAATGAGGTCTGGATCCATCATATCCCGGGGATGGGAAGTGGTGTACCGGATCCGCTCCAATCCTTCAATGTTTGCAATTTCCGTACAGAGGGCCCCGATCCCCCAGGTTCCGCCCTGAGGACTTTGAACTTTATAGGCACTCACATTTTGTCCCAGCAGAGTGATTTCTTTTACGCCTTGGTTTACAAGGTGCTCTGCCTCTTTCAAAATTTCTGCAGCAGATCTTGAGTATTCGGCGCCTCTTGTATAAGGGACTACACAAAAAGCACAGAACTTATCACACCCTTCTTGGATGGAAAGGAAGGAAGAAAGACTGGATCTTGAGTCGGGCAGGGGCATATGATCAAATTTTGATTCCACGGGGAAGTCTGTATCGATGACCTGGGGGTTGCCGGTAAACGTTTCAATGGATCTTTTAGCCTGGGCAATCATCTCGGGCAAACGGTGATAAGCTTGAGGTCCCACCACCACATCCACATAGGGGGCACGCCGCATGATCTCCGCTCCTTCCGCCTGGGCTACGCATCCAGCGACAACCAGGAGACCCTCTTCTCCGGCTTTCCGTTTCTTTGCACGATATTTTTTGAAACGACCCACTTCGGAAAAAGTCTTCTCCGTTGCTTTTTCCCGGATATGGCAGGTGTTTATGATGGCAATATTGGCATCATCGGGAGCATCCGTCATCTCGTACCCGTGCGGCCTCAACAATTGAGCCATTCGGTCAGAGTCATAGACGTTCATCTGACAGCCGTAGGTTTTGACGTAGAGTTTTTTCATCTGAGAACTAAAGCAGCTGCCCATGGCAGTGCTTATACTTCTTTCCAGACTTGCAGGGGCATAAAGCATTCCGCTGAACGCGACCCCAGGTGGAGGCATCCGTTGGGGTTACATTTGAAGACTTTCGAGCCCGTTTAGGGGTGCCGTCTGCATTCCCTAAGGCCGGATCTTCCCGTCCCTCATAGGTCACGGCCGGCGCTTCAGGTTCTATTTCTGTGGCGTATCGAGGTTCCAGATTGAATTGGCACAGAACGGAAATAACACTTTCCTTCAGTTTTTCCAGCATTTCTTCGAACAGCTTGAAAGCCTCGTGTTTGTATTCATTCAAAGGATCCCGCTGCGCATAGGCCCGGAGATTGATGCCTTGACGGATTTGATCCAAAGACAGCAAATGATCCTTCCAATGCTGGTCCAGAAGACGCAACAGGATGCTTTTTTCCAGCAAGCGTATTTCCTGGGGGTCTAAACTTTCAAACTTCTTATGGATCAGGCCCACAACTTCTGCCTGGATGCGATTCTTGAGTTCTTGGTCCGCAATGCCTTCTTCTGAAGCCCAATTCTTGATGGGTAAATCAAGACCAAAAATACGGCGACATTCTTCATGAAGTCCAGCCACATCCCAGTCTGCGGGATAGGCCTTAACGGGAATGCATCGGGTGATTAATTGTTCTACCACATCAATTTTCATGTCATCGATCATGTCTTTGATGTCGGCGTCGCACATTAAGTCCCGACGGAGTTCATAAACGACTTTCCGCTGATCATTCATCACGTTGTCGTATTTCAACAAATGCTTCCGGATATCGTAGTTGCGGGCCTCTACCTTGCCTTGGGCCTTTTCTAGGGCGCGGTTAATCCAGGGATGGGTAATGGCCTCACCTTCTTTGAGTCCCAGTTTCTGCAGCATGCTATCGAGGCTGGCAGATCCGAAGATGCGCATCAAATCATCTTCCAAAGAAAGGAAGAATTTGGAGGCTCCGGGATCTCCTTGACGGCCGGACCGTCCCCGCAGCTGGTTGTCGATGCGGCGACTTTCATGGCGTTCAGTGCCGATCACGTAGAGGCCACCAGCTTTTTCAACGGTCACCACGTCTTGCTCCAGCTCTTTTTGGATCTTCTCAATGGCTTTTGTCTTTTCAGGTCCCTCAGGCATATATCCAAGCTCTGCCAAGATACGGCCCTCAAGGTTTCCACCCAGCTTAATATCTGTTCCACGGCCTGCCATGTTGGTGGCAATGGTGACAGCCCTAGGGCGGCCTGCTTCTGCGATGATACTGGCTTCCTTATCGTGGTAGCGGGCATTCAAAACATTGTGAGCGATCTTATGCTTTCTCAATTCCTCCGAAAATTTTTCTGATTTTTCAATACTGGCGGTGCCTACAAGTATAGGCTGCTGGCGTTCCTGACATTCTTTGATGAGGGCAATCACCGCATTAAACTTTTCCCGTTCTGTTCTGTAGACTTCATCGTCCTGATCTTTTCGGACGCAGGCCACGTTTGTCGGCAAATCTACCACTCGGAGGTTATAGGTCTCTTCAAACTCCAGAGCTTCCGTCATGGCTGTTCCCGCCATACCTCCAAGTTTGGGATACAGTCGGAAATAGTTTTGGAAGGTGATGGAGGCCAAAGTCTGGTTTTCCATCTGAACGGGCACATCTTCTTTAGCTTCTAAGGCCTGGTGGAGTCCGTCAGAATATCGACGGCCTTCCTGCATACGGCCTGTGAATTCGTCGATGATGACGATGCGCATGTCTTTGACGATATAATCCTTGTCTTTTGTAAACAAAGTCTGGGCCCGCAAGGCCTGGTTCACATGATGCACCAGAGAAATATTTTGGAGATCATAGAGGGAATTGCTTTCCAAAAGCCCAGTTTCTCTCAAAGCGGTTTCTATCTTTTCAATGCCTTGCTCTGTGAGGGTCACGTTGTTTTGTTTTTCATCTTTTTCATAATCAGAAGCAATGAGTTTACTTACAACCTTATTGATTTGAACGTAGAGGAAAGAAGAGTCTTCCGCAGAGCCTGAAATAATCAAAGGAGTGCGGGCTTCATCCACAAGGATGCTGTCCACCTCATCCACGATGGCATAGTTGAAAGGGCGCTGAACCATTTGATCGAGACGAAATTTCATGTTGTCTCGTAGGTAATCAAATCCAAGTTCATTGTTAGTGGCGTAGGTTACATCTGACTCATAGGCCTGGCGACGTTCTTCATCTTCCAAATCATTGGTAATGCATCCGACCGTGAGGCCTAGGAAGGTATAAATACGTCCCATCCATTCGGAGTCACGCCGCGCTAAGTAGTCGTTAACGGTGACCACATGGACCCCTTTTCCACTGAGGGCATTGAGGTAAACGGGAAGTGTTGCCACGAGGGTCTTGCCTTCTCCAGTCTTCATCTCAACGATGTTTCCTTTATGGAGGCAGATGCCTCCCAAAAGCTGCACATCGAAATGACGATTTCCAAGAGTCCGTTTGCCGGCCTCCCGTACGGTGGCAAAAGCTTCGGGTAAGAGATCATCGAGTGTCTCACCCTCTGCGAGGCGGGCTCTGAATTTTTGTGTTTGAGCTTTGAGCTCCTCATCCGAGAGTGCTGAAATCTGGGGTTCTAGACCATTAATCTGGCTCACCTGACCCTGGAATTTTTTCAAAAGACGATCATTTTCTGATCTGAATAACTTCTGAAAGACAACCTTAAGCATTTAATTTTCCCAATCTTTACTGCAAATTATGACGTATTTGAACCATTATCTTATACACTAGATCAGGAAAATAGGGAATAATTTTTGAGAAAACCTAGGTTTTGTGCTGCAAAAATGATTCAAGAGCTTTATCAGATTCCCATTTTACGTCCACGGGGAAGGGGGTTACATGCTTTTTCTGGGAAGGAGTCAAGCGCACAAAATCTTTTTCCGTGGTGAGGAGTTTGGCCTCCAATTTCTGGGCCTGTTCTCGAAGATTTTTAAACTCTGACTCCCTATAGGGGTGGTGATCTCCAAAAGAAGCGGCCCCCACAACTTTTACGCCTGCCTTTTTGAGGCTCTCAAAAAACTTCTCGGGAAATCCAATACCTGCAAAGGCAAAATATTTTTGCTGAGCAGGGAGAGAGGTTGACGGAACAAGGGTTGCCTTAAACACGGATTTTTCAAACTTCTCCAGAAACTCAGAGTTTTCCCCCATGAGAACGAAAGCATCAGTACGACTTACCCCCGTGGACAAAAATTCTCGCAAAGGACCGGCCGGGAAAACCTGCCCATTTCCAAATCCTTGTTTGCCATCCACCACCACCAAGCTAAGGTCTTTAAAAAGTCCTGGGTTTTGAAACCCATCGTCCATCAAAATCAATTGAATGCCGGCGCTTACCATCATCTGGGCGCCCTTGACGCGATCTCGTGCCACCCATGTGGGGGTGCTTTTCGCCAGCAGCAGAGCCTCATCCCCCACATCCTGGGCTTTATGAAATTTCTCTACCTTTACGGGTCCTTCTAAAGACCCCCCATATCCTCGCGTTAGGATCCCCACTTTTATTTTCCTGTGTTGGAAAAGTTTGGCGAGAGATAAAACAACGGGAGTCTTCCCCGTCCCGCCCAAGGTAAGATTTCCAATGCAAATTACCGGAACTGAGACTTTTGTGGGACGTGTTACTTTCAGCCTTAAGAAAACAAGGCCGCCATAAATCCATCCCAAAGGACTCAAGAGAAGGGAGAGAAGAGAGGAAGGCTTCTGCCAAAATGAGGGAGGGATCATCATATCAACCCCGTAATAAGAGAAATGGTAGTTTTTTTTGAATTTCTTTAAACAAGGGACCTAGAATGTCTTTGCTTTCCAGAGTCTTTTTAACGCGCCCAGAAAATTCTTTACATTTTTTAGGGCTCCCTAAAAGATCGCTTACTTGTTCCCCCAGCTCCTGGGAAGTTACCACTTGAATAGCCGCCTTATTCTTCAGCATAAACTCCGCCATATCTTGATTGTTGTCCATATGGGGCCCAAACAAGGCAATATCCCCAAAGCGCGCGGGCTCCAAGATATTATGGCCCCCCACCTTAGGAAACAAAGATCCTCCCATAAAGACAATGGGTCCTAAGCTATAAAAAACGCCCATCTCCCCTAGGGTATCCACCAGGTAAACGGATGTTGTTTTGGAAAGCTGTTTCTTTTCAGAGCGCTGGACAAAACTCAAACCAAGTCGTTCCAGAGTGGGAATAATTTCAGGCAATCGCCGCTCATGCCGGGGGATTAAAATCAACAGAAGATCTTTAAATTTTTTCCGCAAGGTTTCATGTATTTCCAGGATTACGTCCTCTTCTCCCTCGTGGGTATTAGAAGCAATCCACAGGGGTCTTTCCCCAATTTGCTTTCGGAGCTTTTTTAGGTCTACTTGAGACGCGGGAATAGGTTCTCCCACAAACTTTAGATTCCCGAAAAACTTTACATTAGTCTTTGTAAAATATTCTAAGCGCTGCCCATCCAGTTCTGTCTGAGGAAAAATCAGAGTGAATGAGTCCAGAATCTCTGTGAAAAATCCTTTAGCCCATTTCCAGCGCTCAAAGCTCCTTTCTGAAAGCCGGGCATTCAGCAAAAAAATAGAGCACCGACGGTGTGTCTTCATAATAAGATTGGGCCATAAATCTGATTCCGTAAAGAAGGCAGCCTGCGGCGCCCAATGATTTAAAAATCGCCTCACAAAGAGGGGATTGTCCAGAGGAATATATTGGTGAATGCATCCCTCGGGCAAGCGCTGACTCATGAGTTCCGCCGCTCCTTTGGTTCCTGTAGTGGCCAAAAAATGAATATCTGGATATTTCTTTCGAAAGGCCTCTAGGACGGGAAGAAAGCTGAGGGATTCCCCAATGCTCGCCCCATGGAACCACAGAAGCGTGCCCTCAGGCCGCGCCTTATGAGTCAGCCCAAACCGCTCCTGAAACCGGCTTTTATCTTCCTTACCCCTAAGGCATCGATAATAGACCCATGCCTTTAAAAAAGGATAGGTGAACCAACTTAACAGATGATAGAGCGCATAGGTCATAGTTACCTGTCTAAAGCACTTTCCGCTTTTTCACAAACAGTTTCAAGGGCTTTTTCCACCTTTTTTTGAGTCCCAGAGAAGAGTTTTTTGTCTGTCGGATAGGGAACTGGATTCCCCCACATGAGCACACCCCGACTAAAGGGGAGAGGCAGAAGAAATCTATCCCACGTCTTAAAAATTTTCTTGCGGGAGGTGGTGAACGTAACGGGAATCAAGTCTGCCTTCGTCAAATAAGAGAGCATTACGGTGCCTTCACTTGCTTTGTAGGCAGGTCCCCGGGGACCATCAGGGGTAATTCCCAAAGTATCTCCTCGTCGGCTATGGCGCACCATGCCGAGCAGCGCTTCTGTGCCGCCCCTCTCCGTGGATCCCGCAATGGTGTGAATCCCAAAATGCCCAACTGTCTTACTGATGAGCCGTCCATCCTTGTGCGCAGAAATTAGCATGTAAAAGGGATTCTTTTTGTCGGGCCACGCGTAGGGGAGCATCAAAAGACGCGCATGCCAAAAGCAGGTGATGAAGGGTTTTTTGTTTTCAAGATATTCTAGGGGTGTCTCAAAATTTCTGTACTCCCACCGACTTGTGTAAAACACGAAGCGGATATACAGGGAGGCGATGAAGGCCACGAGGTCCTGCATCCATTCCTGTTTCAGAAGATTTCTAATCATGATCTTCTTTCACAAGCTGCCATTGGCAGAGTTGAGCATAAACCTTATTCTTTTTGATGAGCTGATCATGGGTTCCCTGTTCCACAATTTTCCCCTCTTCCAGCACTACGATATTATCTGCGTTACGAACCGTGGAAAGACGATGGGCCACAATCAAACAAGTGCGTCCTTTCATCAAATGATCCAGGGCTTTCTGCACCTCGTGCTCTGACTTTGTATCCAAGGAAGAAGTGGCTTCATCCAGTAGAAGTAAGGGCGCATTCTTGAGCAAAGCTCGGGCAATGGATAGGCGCTGCCGTTGCCCCCCTGACAGTTTTACACCGGACTCTCCAATCACCGTATCGTACCCTTTGGGGAGCTTGAGAATAAACGCGTGAGCCGCCGCATCCTTTGCGGCCTTCACAACATCTGCGTTTGACGCCCCTTGACGGCCATATAAAATATTGGCTCGAACTGTGTCATCGAAGAGGGTCACTTCTTGGCTTACCAACGCCATGGAATTCCGGAGCGCCTTCAAAGAAACTTCTTTTATGTTAACGCTATCAATGAGAATGGCCCCACTCTTAATGTCATAAAAGCGGGGGATAAGATTGAGGAGAGTTGATTTTCCTGATCCACTAGGCCCTACTAAAGCGATGCGCTTTCCCGCGGGAATTTCAAAACTCACATCTTTCAGAACGGGTTTTCCAGATTCATATTGGAAATTGACTTGCTTAAAAGAAACCGTTCCCTTTCCAGTGGGGCCTGTTTGGGCATTTGGACTGTCCTGAATATGAGGAACGCCATCCAAAATATGAAAAATGCGCGTGGCAGCGGCGAGACCCTCTTGAAGGTTGGCATTTAGATTAGCCAGCCGCTTCATAGGTTCATAGGCAAGCAGTAGAGCCGCTATGAAAGAAAAGAAGGCGCCCGCTGTATTTTTCCCCTGAATCACTTCATATCCCCCATAAGAAATAACCACCACAATGGCTACCCCTCCTAAGGTTTCCATGATGGGGGAGGAGAGGGACTTGATGCGATTTGATTTGAGGGAAAGTTTTAGGAGAGATTCGATAACCTTTTTTGCCCGCCCAATCTCATAATTTTCCATGTTGTAAGCCTTCACAAGGCGCACTCCTTGGAATATCTCCTTTAGAAAAGATAGAAAAACACCTGTCTCCTGCTGTGTATGGGTAGAAACTTTTCGCATGCGTTTTCCAATTCGGACAATGGGAATGACGGCGAGAGGGAATACGAAAAAGGCAATGGAGGACAAAACCCAATCCTGATAAAACATGACGGCGATCAGAAAGATGAGGGTGATGAGGTCTTTGCCCAAACCGGTGATAGTGTTCGATACTACACCCTTCATGAGGTTTACATCATTTGTGCATCGAGACATGAGGGTTCCAGAAGAATTATCATGGAAAAATTGAAGATCTGCCCGAATGAGATGGGAAAATAAATCCCCCTGAATATTGGCAATTATTCGTTGCCCTATGTAGTTCATGGTGAGGGATTCTCCGTAAGAGGCAAGGCCTTTTATCAAAAAGAGACCCAACACCCCCAGGGAAACCATCTGCAGCATCTGAGCATTTTCCGATTTAAAAACATCATCGATGATGGGCTCCATTAGTTTGGCAAGACCAGCCGTTGCTGCCCCCGATAAAATCATGAACAGAGCAGCCAAAAGAATTTTCCCTGTATATCCCTTAATATACGTGGACCAGACTCGGCGAAACAGACGCCAAGTAGAAGTATTTTCTAGGGAAAGGGACGCCATAGGGGCCAATGGACTATTTTTTGCGATAGTTCTCCAAAGAAATTAAAATACCTTTCTTTGGTTTCTTTTTTCCACTGCTTTCAGAGCTTTTTGTCTTTTCTTCCTTTTGTGCAGGTTCAAAAATAGGAATTTGGACCAGTTCTGGTTTTTTCCAATCCATCTTGGCAACCTTAGAAGGGATCTGAGGGTTAAACTCTAATTCAAAGTTAACGGAGGGGTCACTGATATGCACCAAAGACTTGAAGGGAACCTTCAAAGATTCCGTGGCTTCTCCAAAACTCACATCCACTAGAAATCGGTCCTTCTCCACACTCAGATTCCAAAATTCATGTTGTAAGACAATGGTAATTTCAGAAGGGTATTCTTGTTTGATATAATCAGGAAGCTCCACACCGGGATATTCTGTTAGGAAGGTTATATAAAAATGATGATCTTTTTGAAGGCCATCTTTGCTTACTTGACTTAGGGCTTCTTTCACAACGGACAAAAGAGCGCTATCCAATAGCTGTTCGTAATTCAAATAACTCATATTTATCACCTATAGTTAAAAAAGTGGGGGCTTCTGTTGCCCGGTGCCCCCGAACCGCGCTTACCTTTTAGGCAGCGAGTGCGACCTTCCGACGGACGTTGCGATTAGCTGCAACACGTGGAGTACGGCCTTTTTTGTTTGCACTTATAACAATAGTTCGATAACGGTGATACCATGCCGGGCAAAAAGAATATCTTTACTACGCGCGTCGATGCTGAGTCACCCCCCCATAGGATCCTTTTCAGGGATCAAAACTTAAGTGGTGGAGGTGCCGGGTACCGCCCCCGGGTCCGCTTCGCCTATTACATAGACTGTTTATTGCCATAGATGATTTACATCATCCCCTACAATATAGAGATTTTGTTTGCATTTTTAAAGGGGGTTCCCCTTATTTCTTTTAACTCCCAAAACATCCGGGTTATTTTTATGGATTGTAGGATGTGAAAAATTCATCTAGACTTATATGTAATTATAAAAATACCGGAGGTTCTCATGAAAAAGTTGCGCAAAATTGTTCTATTAACAAGCCTAATCGCCTTCTTTGGGGGGACCTGCTTTTCTATGCTAGTTTCGGAAGATGAGAAAGATGCGATCAAAGCTTCTCGGGGGGGCTCTCTCAGTAGTTTAACAGATCCATCTCCTTTTGAGTCCTCTTCAGACCCCGTGCTTGTAGCCCCTCTTTTTTCTGTTATGTCCCCTTTTGTAGGAGTAGAAACAACGCCCGCAGTCGTGGAGACCCCCCCACCTGTTAAGCTTCGAAAAAGAGGCGCAGAGACCATAAAAAGAGATGCAGCTGCGGTAGTATCACTCTTGGGGCTTAGGCCAGCGCCAGATCCCCTGGTGTTGGAATCTACCCCTATGCCTGCAGTAGGAGCGAGTTCTATTGAAACGGACGTGGATAACGGAGCCCGGGTAATAGATTTTTCTCCTGCCACACCCCAACATTCTTCTTCTCCCAGTGTGGATGACCCTGCTGTAGACGAAGTTCAAGGAAACAAATCTTGCTTTTCTTGTCTATCTCGCTTTCGTAAAAAGAGAAATACAGGGGTTTCTCGGAGGGAAACAGCTCTTGCTGACATAAGTTTTCCAATGAGCCGCCTGTCAACTACAAATGAAAGAGCAGTAGAGGATGCGACGCCTATCAAAGACCTTGTAAACAAGTCAACAGCCCTGCCTGTGGCGGAGACATCTTCCTCAGAGAATATTCCTGCGGCAGAGCTCCCATCGACAGATGCAACCCCTTCGGCCACAGTGTCTGAGGCGCCGGTGCCCAATGAACCGGCAGCAGCTCCCTCTACAGAGGAGGCTCCTGGGGCAGGGGAAGTGATAGATCAATCGGCACCTACTAATGTCCCAAGGGCAGCGGAAGTGGTAACAGAAATACCTTCTGATCAATCGGTCCCTGTCCCTTCTTTAGACCAGCCAACCAATGGTGATCAAGAAGAACTTCAGATAGCAGATACCTCGACCCTCGCGGCTTTTGGAGACACCTCTAAACCTGTAGTAACGCCTCTCTCCGTTTCAACAAAAGCAAAGGGAAATAAAAAGTCAAACTGGCTAACCTCTTGTTTTGGAACAATAAAAAAAGATGCCAGAATTGTGGCAGATGTAGCCGAAGAGGTAGGAGCGTTGGTGCACAAGGAATGGGAAGTGGCGGAACCCTACGTTTTGCAAGGATTAAAACTGGCGGGTCTCATTGTTGAGGTTTATGATCCATCCCTCTTGCCGTTGATTCAGACAGCCATGAGTACGATCGGATTTGCAGATAAGATCCTTTCAAATGGAACCGCTTTTAAGCTCCTGTCAAAAGGAAGTGTTCTTAGAACCATCCAAACTCCCGCCTATCTCTATGCGTCGAGCATACTGCAAAATCTTTCCCCCGAATCACTTATGACGTTGCCGGTGGTTTTTCAAAGTCTTGCCCCATTTTTGGATCATGGGCGCCAAATGGATCTTGTGACGATGATGGTAGGTCAGGATGATTTTGAGAGCAGTAAAATCATGAAATTTGATGAAAATTCTGGAGAGGTTTCTTTATATGAAAGTGAAGAGACGGCAATTTCCTCTTCTCCTATCTCTTCTGTCAACGTGATTGATGCCATGGTAGCGGCACAGGATCGAACTTTTCTTTCTCAGGTATTCAAAGAGTATGCAGCTGCGGCACAAGCACGGACAGCAGAGGAACTAAAAAGAAAGACAAGGCTCGTTGGAAATTTCTTGCCCGTTGAAAACTCTGTGATTCGAGGGGCTTATCAAGATCTATTGTCTCGCAATCCCAAGTTTTCTCTAAAGGCCCTCAGCGAAAATACGTTGAGTAGAGGAGTGACTACATCAGACTTCGAGGGGTACGGTCTTTTAGGGGAGATGACAGGGGTGGAAACTGAAAAAGCACGGGAACCCTTTCCTGTAGTAAGGAAAGCTTAAGAGGGTTTTCTCCGATCTTGCCGGAAGGGTCTCCGAGAGCCTCTGTCCTGTCGAGGACCGCGATTCCTACCAGCATTTTCTGCTGTAAGTCCGAAAGTTAGCCGTCCTTTAGTAAGGTCTGCTTCCAGAAGGTAAACTTCCAAGATGTCCCCAAAAGAAAATGTCTTGCCTGTGCGGCGCCCTTGGATGCGGGTGGGATTTTCCAAAAATATATAATAGTCGTTGCCTAAGAATCCCATGGGGACCAGCCCGGTTGCCCCTATACCCCTAATAGTAACGAAGAGTCCAATCCGGCTAATCCCCGTGATACAGGCTTCAAACTTTTCACCCTTTCGAGGTTCCAAGTAATGAGTCATGTAACGATCCATGGCATCCCGTTCTGCGGAGACCGCTCGGCGCTCTGTGGAGGAGGTTTCTTTACCTAATTCTTCAAATTCTTTTTTGCCAATGTTAGCGGGCAACCCTTCTTGTTTGTATCCTAAAATAGAGAGCAATCCCCGGTGTACTAAGAGATCAGGATAGCGACGAATGGGCGAGGTAAAGTGGCAATAGTCTTTTAAGTTCAATCCAAAATGCCCAATGTTATCAGGAGAATAGACCGCTTGACTCTGGCAACGCAGCACAAGCTCTCCTACGATATCTGCATGGGGTGATTCTTTGACGGAAATTAAAAGATTGGTAAAATCCTGAGGTGTTTTTAATTGCCCTTTAAAGGGAATCTTCAGCTGTCCCAGAATGCGCTTTAACTCTTCTACCTTCTCCTGATCTGGTTTTTCATGGACTCGATAGAGACAGGGCACATGGGCTTTTTCTAAAGTTTCTGCGGCAGCCACGTTGGCAAGAATCATAAACTCTTCGATGAGACGCATGCTGTCCACACGCTTCGTGGGGATCAGTTCTTTGATCATCCCTTCGTCATCAAAAATAATGCGAGACTCTGAAGAGTCGATCTCTAAAGTCCCGCGCCTGTCTCGTGCTTTCTGCAAAGAGGCATAGGCTCCATATAAATTCAGGATGGCGGGTTTTTCTATGTGATCTTCTTGGCCCTCAAAGATCCGCTGAACTTGGGTATAGGTAAGACGTGCCCAAGACTTCATAAGTCCCCGGAAAAACTCATGACGCAGGAGATTTCCTTCTTTATCAATCCATAAATGGGCGGCCAAACATCCGCGATCTTCCCCTGGTCTTAGGGAGCACAGATCATTGGAGAGAATCTCCGGCAACATGGGAACCACTCGATCGGGAAAATAAACGGAAGTGCCGCGCTCTAGGGCATCCTTATCCAGGGGGCTCCCTGGCGTTACATAGTGGGCCACATCTGCAATGGCCACAATAAGGTGCCATCCCCCCTGGTTGGTGAGAGTGGTGTCCTGTTCTGCCCAAACCGCATCGTCAAAATCTCGGGAATCATCCCCATCGATGGTCACCAAATGAGTGGATCGAAGATCCGTACGACCCTCGAGGGTTGGTACCGTGAAACTTTTTGTTTGGGCTAGGGTTTCGGGAGAAAAATCTATGGGAATGTCCATCATATGGACAGAAATCATGCTAATATCTTTGACGGATCCCAAGGCCTCCAAAATCTTTACTTTGGGAGGAATCTTGCTGATAACCTGAGCCTTAAAAATCCCCCCTATTTGCTCTTGGGGGAGGGCATCCAAATCTTGAATATCAAAAATCTGATTTTGTTTCCGGTGAGCTGGGACGAATTTGATGCCCATGTCTGTCTTAAAGACCCGCCCCACAAGAAGCTGATCTTCAGGCCGTTCCTCCGGAGAGGGAGCTTCAGGGAGGGATGTTCCCATCTTTGCTTCCAAAGAAGGGGGACTATAAAGACCTTCCATATGAAGATCTTTTAGAAGTCTTTTTAAGGCAATTTTTGCGCCACTTCCCCGCACATTAAAAGCATGGGAAATTTCTGCCTTTGTGGGGATGTGATCTAAACTTCGGATGTAATTTAGAATCTCTGCTTGGGATGGTAGAATGTTATGCTTTTTGGGATCATGATTCTTCGGAATTTTAATAACCTCTTTTTGATGGGGTAAATACGCTGACTTTCAAATTTTCAGGTAATACCCTAGGATACTTTTTCCAAAGAATTAAGTCTAGTCTGAATATTTTTATCGATAATCCACTGAGAAAAATTTTGGTCTACCTGAGGTTCATTTTTGTTTAAAGAGTAATAGTAGATTTCTTGTATCATGGACAGTGCTTTATCAGAAGACAAGGTTCCGTTTCTTTCCTCATAAGCTTTTCGGACCACGTTAACGATCTGAGCAAATAAATCTGCATCCCATTTTTTAGAGGCATTGGGTCCTTCATTGAAAGACGTGGGGGCGTTTGGGGATAGGCCGCTACCGAGAAGGTCTAAAATTGAACAGTCCAAAGCTTCCGCAATGGCATACAAGGTGAATACGTTAGGCTTCTTTGATGTGCCATTTAAAATATTGCGCACAGCACTTATTTTCAGGCCTGCTTTTTTTTCCAGAGACTGGATATTAAGAGATTTCGCAATCATGCGTCTCTTTATCTGCATTTGTAAATTATCATACATCCTTTTGAGTCTTTATTTTTATATAACAAACTGCCCACATCATATACAGAAATTTTTAAATTTCAAACCTTTCTTAAAAATTTATTTTTCAAAAAGTATTGACATAAAATCTTTTCTAGTATAAAAAATTGGTCGTTAACTAAGGTTAATTTAATTTTGTTTCGTATAATATAGTTCTAGTAAAAATGAACAGACGAAGTTAAAGGGAGAAGGCATGAAATTGAAAAGAAATAATAAAGAACAAAACAAAAATATTTTTAGCATAAAGTCATATATTACCAACCGAGATAATATCTTAATCCGATGGTCTATGCTTCTTTTGGAGGCAGTTTTACTTGGTCTTCAGATGAGGACACCCTCCACGAGAATTTTTCTTCTAGAAAGCGCTTTGAGGGAGCTGGACTTGGGAAAAAAACCTTTCTCTCGACTTCTGCGAACTGTTCCCTGTTGCTCAACTCTTCAGCAGATGGCCAAGGAGATTGGGACACTTTTAGACTTTCACAAAGTCTTGGCCATGCGGGGGGATATTCAGAAGGCTTACCCTCAAGATTGTCTGGCTTTAGATGAAATCCTGTATCATTTTTCTCAGTTCAAAAATAGCATTTCTGAGGAACAGGTTTACTTTGAGTTTTCCCCTTCTAGCGTGCCTAAGGGAGAGCTTCTTCCTTTCGACGGGGAAAAAGTTGAAAAAGATAAAAGGAAGAAGAATTCCTAAATGCCTAGAGTAAGCTTCTTACTCTTTCAAGGGCGCCGCCGTTCTTTTCTTTTTGTTCCCGAAAGGAAGACCTTCTCGTTTCCAGTTCTTCAATGATATGGGCTGGTGCTTTGGCTCGGAATTCCTCGTTCCCCAGTCTTTGCTCAAGCCCCTTCATTTCCTTTTCCAATTTCTCTAGGTTTTTTTCCAATCGGTGAACTTCTGCAGCTACATCCACAAGACCTTCCAAAGAAAGGGAAAAAATTCCTTGGGGAACTACAATCTGGATAGCCTTGGCTTTTGCCTCTCTTTTCTCAAGCTTGAGGGGCATAAGACGCCCTACGCGTTGAATCATGTCCCCATGGATTTTAAGACGCTTTAGAATCTCCTGGTTTCCTTCTTCCAAATGGAGTTGTAAGAGGAGAGCAGGACTAATACTTAATTCAGATCTTAGGGATCTCAGCTCAGAGATCACCTGGATAATCCAGTTAATTTCCTCCTTAGATTGATGGAACCCTTCATGAGAATAGACGGGCCATTTGCCTCCAATCAAAAGCCCTTGTCCCCCCAGAGCTTGCCAAATTTCTTCTGTGATAAAAGGCATCAAAGGATGCATCAAATGGCACACCTGCCCCAAAGTCCAGGCAATGGTATTGCGGGTTTCTGTCACAATCCCTTCGTCCGGACTATTCAAGAGAGGTTTTGTAAATTCCAAATACCAATCGCAAAAAGTTTTCCAGAGGAACGTATAAAGAGCACTGGACGCTTCATGGAACCGATAAGTTGTTAGGTTCCTATTTACATCTTCAGCCATATCTTTAATTTCAGATACAATCCATTGGTTTAGGGGGTGTTGGCACGCTTCTGGAGAGAAGGTTGGAGATAGGTGGCATCCATTCATTTGAGCGTAGCGTGTTGCATTCCAAAACTTGGTGGCAAAATTGCGGTTGGCCTCCACCTTGTCTTCCGACAGTTTTATGTCTCGCCCGGGAGCTGCCGCAGAGCTTAAGGTAAATCGGAGAGCGTCTGCGCCATAAGCATCGATGAGCTGCAAGGGATCAATCACATTCCCTTTGGACTTGGACATCTTTTGGCCCTTCGCATCCAAAACCAACGCGTGGATATACACTTCTTTGAAAGGAACTTCTTTGGTAAAGTGCAGCCCCATCATCATCATGCGGGCCACCCAAAAGAAAATGATATCAAATCCTGTGACCAAAACATTTGTCGGGTAATGTTTTTCAAAAATTGGATTCTTTTCCGGCCACCCAAGAGTTACAAAGGGCCAAAGAGCGGAGGAAAACCAGGTGTCCAAAACGTCCGGGTCTGCCTGAAGCTCTACTTCTTTCCCATAATGCCCGTGAGCCTGTTGGCGTGCCTTTTCTGCGGTTTCTGCCACAAAAACATGGCCATCTGGTCCATACCAAGCGGGAATAGAATGTCCCCACCAGAGCTGTCGGGAAATGCACCAGGGCTGAATATTGCGCATCCAGTTAAAATAAGTGGTCTTCCAATTATCAGGCACAAATTGCGTGTCTCCCGTTTCCACGGCTTTGAGGGCATCTTTCGCCAAGAACTCTGCATTCAAATACCATTGATCCGTGAGGCGCGGCTCGATGGGGTCTCCTGACCGATCACCGTGAGGAACCGTGTGGTTGATATCGTCTATTTTTTCGAGGAACCCGTTTTCTTCAAAATAGGCCACAACCTTTTCCCGGGCCGCCTTTGTGGTAAGGCCTTGGTACTCTTTAGGCACATTTTCATTGAGGAGGGATTTCTCATCTAGAATAGTGATGGAGGGAAGATTGTGCCGGCGGCCAACCTCAAAATCATTAAAATCATGGGCAGGGGTGATCTTCACAGCACCACTTCCCTTTTCCGGATCTCCGTGCTCATCTCCGAGGATGGGGATTTTCCGATGGATCAGGGGCAAAATTGCATGAGATCCAATGAGATGTTTATAGCGAGGATCCTCTGGGTTTACAACGATCGCCGTATCCCCAAAGAAAGTTTCTGGCCGTGTGGTGGCCACTACAATATGACCTCCTTTTTCGAGAGGATATCTGAGATAATAAAATTTACCCTTTGCCTCCACTTGATCCACCTCTAAATCAGAGATGGCTGTTTGGTATTTGGCATCCCAATTCACAAGGCGTTTGTCTTTATAGATAAGACCTGCCTTGTGGAGCGCCACAAAAACCTTCGTCACACAAAAGTTGGAGTGATCATCCATGGTGAACCGTTCTCGGTCCCAGTCGGCACTGGCCCCTAAGCGCTTCAGCTGATTGATAATGGCGCCTCCTGATTCATCCTTCCATTTCCACACACGTTTTAAGAAGGCTTCCCTTCCCATTTCCGCCCGGGTGAGGCCTTCTGCAGCCAGCTGTCGCTCCACCACCATTTGGGTCGCAATTCCCGCATGGTCCGTGCCCGGTTGCCACAAAACATCTTCCCCCAACATGCGGTGGAATCGGATGAGAATATCTTGAAGAGTAAAGGTAAGGGCATGGCCCAGATGTAGGTTTCCCGTCACATTAGCTGGGGGCATGATGATGGTATAAGGCTTGCCAGTGCCACGGGGTTTGAAGGCGCCAGAAGATTCCCACAAGGGGTAGAACTTGCTTTCAACAGTGGCCGGTGAATAAGTTTTGTCTAACATAAGGTCTCTTTATCTGATTCAGACCTAGAGTTTTACATAACTTTTGAAGGTTTTTAAAGAAAAAACAGAAAAGCGTCCTGTCTTCATTTTTAGCACAAGTCTCATTATAGTGAAGGGACATCGGCGGGAAGGTTCTTTTGAGCCGGCCTTTTGGAAAAGGCGTGGAGCCTAGGTTCATAACCACCTAGGCTCCACTAAACGATGATAACCCAACCATTGGAGGGATAGTTACCATGTCTGAGCCTAATATAAGATTATATTTTATTTTTTCCAAGAAATTAAATGACGATCATCGGGTCATGCGCAAGGAATTGGCAGAGATGAAAAAGTTACAAAAGAGCTTGGCCATTGCCATGCAGAAACTCAAGATTGAAATGACCTATAACCGACGGGTTTATCGCATGCTGGAAAAGGAGAGAGGGGACCTAGGGGAGGTCTAATTTTACCTCATCAATGGGGGCCCTACTTGCGAGGCGTCATAAGAGTCTAAAGACTTTCCCAATGCAAATAAGGGGTCTAAGCCACTTGAGGGATCAAGGGGGTTTTTGGATCCGCAGGAAGCAATATAGTTTTCTGGAAAGACTCGAGTTAAAATATCTTCCATGAGGGCAATTTGGGGAGCTAAAGGAGGCTTTCCAGCAAACTCTACATCCCACGAGTTGCTTTCAAAAGGGAGGTCGCCCGTTAAAATTTTATAAGAGTCTCTCACGCCCGACAGAAAATTATGAACTTGGGGATCTTCAAACCGGAAGATTTCTTTAGAGGAATTACTCCGGGTAAACTGGGAACAACAACGCTCAAATTCACATAGATCTAATTTGGTGAGAAAGTCATAGGCCCTAAGACGAAGAGCCGGATTTTCTGAAAAGTTCAATGGCCCTAGGTTTTCTGGAGACTGTAGGGCTTTTAGAGGTTGCTCTCCTGAAAAATGATCCCTAACAGGGGCCACATCCCGAGAAAAAAGTCTTGCCTTTCCAGGAAAAAGGAGGTCTTCAGCCCCGGAGTCTTTACCTCCCGTCGCTGCTCCAAGGTACTGGGCAATTCCTAGGCTAGAAAACAACAAAATTAGACAATATTTTTTCATGTTTATCCCCCTCACTATAAATAGGGATACACTTCTTTATTTCCAAGATCAAGAAATTTCCCTCATAGAATATGGTTGTCCAATTTTTAAGAGATCACATTAGAAAATGACAGACTACAGCTTCACTAAGTAATAGATATTTTATGGGTTTGGCATAACCTGATGTTCTGCGAACCAAGCCCGCGTTTCCACTAACGCTTCCGGTGTTCCCACGTGGAACCAGAGTCCTTTATGCTCCACTCCATAAAGAGTCCCCATTTCCTGCGCTTTGTTGTAAAGCTTGTTTAAAGAAAAAGGGTGGATTTCTTCCCCCTCAAATAATCGAGGATGGAGAATTTGCACTCCTACATGCACATAGGGAGCCTTTTTGCCGGGGAGAGGGCGTTCCAGGTGACCTTTTGAATTCATTTTATAGTCACCATTTCCCGTGTATCCCTGAACATTCTTGGTGGGAACCATAAGCAGCAAGGCATCCATTTTATCGTTCCAAGTTTTCTTAAGAGTTTCTAGGACGCCCGCGCCCTTTACGTTTGCCCAAAGGATATCTCCATTCATAACAAAGAAAGGATCTTTTCCAAGCTCTGGAAGAGCATTGAGAACGCCACCGCCTGTTTCCAAGCGCTCCACCTCTTCAGAAAAAATGATTTTAGGAGAGGTCCTATTTTGAAGATGAGACATGATCATATCTCCGTGGTAACAAACATTGACCACCACTTTGTCCACATGAACTTTTTCCAGTTCATCAATGATACGATCGATCATAGATCGGCCGCTTACCACAATTAAAGGCTTTGGGCATGCATCTGTCAGAGGACGAAGTCTTTCGCCTTTTCCGGCCGCTAAAACCATTCCTGTTTTAATCTTCATGAGGAACCTCCCTCCTCCCCTGGGGGACATAATAATCAAACCATTCTTTTACACTTTTTAGAGAGGGGTGATTCAAGTCACCCTCTAACCATTTCCACAATCTTGGGATATGGGAAAGATATTTTTTCTTCCCATCTCTGAAAGCAAGACGACTAAATATCCCGATAATCTTTGTGCTTCTTTGGGCCCCTATCGTGTAATATCCTTTAAGGAAATCATCATGGCGAAGTTTTGGAAATGCGTCAAGATACCTTTTTATCATTTTATTTTGAATGGTTAGGGGCACGTCATGGCGCGCATCCTCCAAAAGAGAAACCAGATCATAAGTCTTAGATCCAATCAGGGCATCTTGAAAATCCAACAAACCACAGCGCTGAACTCCTGTGCGGCCCTTGAGCCACACAAGATTGTCGATATGATAGTCTCTCAATACAAGCGTTTTTTCCGATTCAAGGGGTGCCTCTAAAACGGCTTGCCAACATTGATTCCAAGCTTTTTGCCCTTCTTCTGAAAGCGCTTTCTTAAAAATTTTGGGATAATACCACTCCACAAACAGATCAGCCTCTCTCATGTATTCTTGTTGTGTATAGGGCCTTAGTTCTGGGTAGAGCCTTGAATTAAAATTTTTATGAAGATCTATGAGCACATCAACGGCGGTTTTATAGAGAAGTTCTTCTTTCTCTTTTCCCTCAAGAACACGGGTGTATGTGGTGTCTCCAAAGTCTTCAATCAGAGCAAGTCCTTGGGTCGTATCAACGGCCAAAATTTCTGGCACAGAGAATCCCAGGTCCCATAAAACTTTATCAATTTGGACAAAGTGCTCCATGTTTTCCATAGGGGGGGGTGCATCCACCAAAAGCACGTGGCCAGAAGTCTCGGACCCTAATCGGTAATACCGTCTGTGGGAGGCATCTCCCGCGAGGAAAGAAATTTCTTTTTCCTTCCACCCATGCTTTTCTAAAAAGCCCTCATATTTTGCATTAGAGGAGGCTGTCAAATCGTGTCTCCCAATATCCGATGGTTTCAAGGGTAACATAACGCTTCTCCCTAGTGGCTTCAAATTTTAGAACAATGCATCGGGAGGGTTTGTAGCTCCCAAGCTTCTCAGGCCATTCTATAAGACAAACACCCGTTGATAAAGCTTCCTCTAACCCCAACTCTTGAATTTCCCCCTCATCTTTAAGACGATAGAGATCGAAGTGCCAAATGAGGAGATTGGGAGTGGGGTAGGTTTGGACCAAGGTAAATGTCGGGCTTGGAATGTCCACGTCTTCTCCAAAAAAATGGCGAATAAAAAACCGTGCAAATGTTGTTTTTCCTGAACCCAGATCTCCCTCTAGCAGGAAGATGTCTCCTTTTTGTGCAGTTTTGGCTAGCTCTACGGCCAAAGTTTTGGTATCTTCCTGAGACAAAAGTGGATATGTTTTTAAAGTTTTTATCATTTTAACTAACTTATATATACCATCTTTTAGAGTGAAGGAAAACTAAAGGATCCCATGAATCACCACACAACAGACGTCGTTATTATTGGAGCTGGGCCCGTCGGCCTTTTTGCCGTCTTTGAATGCGGCATGATGAAACTGAAGGTTCATGTAATTGATGCGCTGCCAGAAGTGGGAGGCCAATGCACGGCCCTTTATCCTGAAAAGCCCATTTATGATATTCCCGCTCACCCAAAGATTTTGGCAGGGACTCTTATTGAGAACTTGAAAGAACAAGCGGCTCCATTTTCTCCCACCTACCATCTAAATCAGCAGGTAACCCATGTGGAGAAAATCCCCAATGGTTGGGAAGTAAAAACAACGGCAGGCACCGCCATAAAAGCAAAAGCCATTATCATTGCAGCAGGGGTAGGTGCTTTTGGTCCCCATCGACCGCCCCTTGATGGCATAGAGTCCTATGAAAATAAAAGCGTTTTCTATTTTGTAAAAAATCAGGAACAGTTTCGAGGTAAGCGGGTGGTCATAGCCGGAGGTGGGGATTCGGCGGTGGATTGGGCATTAAACTTATTTCCCATTGCAGAACGTGTTATCGTTGTACATCGGCGCTCTAAATTTCGAGCTGCCCCTGAAAATGTGGGCAAGTTGGAAGAACTCGCTGCAGCCGGAAAGATTGATATGGAGATCCCCTATCAACTTCATGGGCTCAAGGGAAAGGAAGGAATTCTTGAAGAAATCCATTTGCAGGATATGGAAGGTGCCGTTAAAGCTGTTAAGGCCGATGCCTTGCTGGCGTTTTTTGGTCTTTCCATGAATTTAGGTCCTATCACAGAATGGGGATTGAACCTGGACAAGTCCCATATCCTTATTGATCCGGCAGGGTGTGAGACGTCTGTCCCGGGTATCTTTGCCATTGGGGATGTGGCAACCTACCCACATAAACAAAAGCTGATTTTGATCGGATTTGCTGAAGCGGCCCAGGCAGCCCATAAGATTCGATCCCTTGTATATCCAGGGGAGGTCTTTCACTTTCAATACTCTACGAGCCAAGGACTCCCTGGGTCTTCCTCATGAAATTCCGCAGAACAGAACTCGCCATCGGACTTGGCTGCCTTTTGGTGGGGCTGTTTCTTATTGTTTATGACTTTTTACAAAATGAGGGAGCTTCAGAGTTTGAAAGACCTAAGATTGCCCTAAAAACCGATGATAAGAAGTTCAATTTTAAAGATTTTCAAGAAAAGATGGGGGGCTCAGGAGCAAAAACTTCCAAGCCCGAAATTCTCATTACAGAAATCATCGTGAAGCAAAATGAGAACTTTATTTCCTTTCTAAAGCGTCATGGATTAAGCGGTTTAGAGTCCATGTCCATTCTGAATGCCATTAAGGGTTACTATAAATCTTCTACTCTTAAGAGGGGTCAGCGCTTCTTTTTGAAACGTATCAAGATAGAAGGGGACCCTACCCTTAAACTGCAGAAGGTTATCTTCCTCGTGCCACCCGGAAAGAAATTCAGCATCTTGCGTAAACCCAAAGGAGATTTCTATCTAGAAAAAGCCCCCGACATTTTGCCAAAGAAAACACAGTTTGTTCAAGGATCCATCCAAGACAGCCTTTATATAGATGCCCTGAAACGAGGGTTGTCCCGTAGTGCCATTAACAAGCTGTCGAAAATTTTCAGCTACTCTGTAGATCTTCAAAGATCCCTCCGTCAAGGAGATAAGTTTGAAGTCTTAGTGGAAAAAACCTATGACCCAGAAACAGGCTTTGTGGACCCTGGAAGCATTGTCTATGCGGCCCTGTATCTTCATAGTGGTCCCCAGAAAATTTATCGGTATTCCATGAAACCCGATGAGATTGATTACTTCGATGAAAAGGGTGCCGGTGTTCGGAAAGCCCTTCTCCAAACGCCTGTGAAGGGGGGGCGTCTTTCCTCCGGGTTTGGCAATAGAAATCATCCTATTCTTGGATACACAAAAACGCACAAAGGAATTGACTTCGCGGCACCCCAGGGAACACCCATTCTTGCGGCAGGAGATGGAGAGATCCGCAAACTTGGTTGGTTAGGTGGTTATGGAAACTATATATTAGTGGGGCACAACAAAGATTACTCCACGGCCTATGCCCATATGAGCAGTTATGCAAAAGGTCTGAGAAAAGGAACTCATATAAAACAAGGCCAGGTTATCGGCTATGTGGGTCGGACGGGACGAGCTACCGGACCACACTTGCATTATGAGGTTCACTACAGGAACCAACAGGTAAACCCTCATAAAATCAAGATGCCATCTCAGAAGAATCTCAAAGGGGACCAGCTGCGGAATTTCTTGCTCTACAAGAAAGGTCGGGATGGCGAAGTCTCTGCCTTCCGAGCGGGACATTAGATCTTTCTCCTTTTCACAAAAAATTCTATAGCCTAAAAAATATTTGTGATATCATATTCAGTGTGACCAACTAAAAAATAAATAATTAGGGGCAACGGGGTGATTATCATGAAATGTTTTTCGAATATAAAATTTTTATTGGTAGCATTTTTATTTTTCAATGAATCTTTTTCTGCCCCAGAGGAAAGAGATCGATCTTCTTCTTCGGCGCCCGTAGTTCATGATAGTTTCCTAGACAGCAGGCAGGGTGTTGTGGATGGGCGGGGGACTTCTCCAAGCTCACAGGAACTTTCTGATGCAACTGAGGCCAAACGACTAGAAACTTTTTTATCAACCGCACCCTTAAGACCCAACAGGAAAAAGTTACAGCAGCAGAAAAAAGCGGCGTTAGAAAAAGAAAAAGAGGAATGGGAGGCCGTACAAGAAGTCCTAACAAGTAATATGGATTCCTCTCAACAGGCCAAACTTGTAGACATTTTTCAGCAAGACAAAACTCCAGAAGCCCAAGGACGTCTCAAAGAGACTCTAAAAATTTTGGTGCTGGGGCCAGAAATCCTTGAGTCAAAAACTGGAGAAAAGTCTCACCAACCTGAACAAGCCATCATTTGTTTAGGAACGAGTCCCTCCGACAAAATTTCTCTCTTGAAAATTTTTGTAGAAAAAGATGGGGAAACCCGAAACAAGATTCTTGAGAAAACCTATGATTTCCTGAATCCAAAAACCCGTCCGCAGGACAGGGCACTTATTGCCCGTGCCTTTTCTTCCTTTTCAGGAACCGAGGATAGGGAAGATTTTGCAAAAACCATAAAACCTTACAAACGTCATCTGACAGGAAGACTCATTTATCAGGCTTCTGAGAAATGGTCACAGAGTAAAGGTCAGATTGTGAAACTCATTGATCACTTACAGCTAGTTCCTTCTTCCGGGGCTAGGTCTCGTATCTTCAAGAACTTTTTTGATCTAAAAGATGAAGAGTTAAGAGCAAAAATTCTAGCTTTGGTTCCAAAGAGGTTTCAGAAAAATAATATAAAGGAAGCTTATAAACCTCTAGATAAAGATGAGCTTGGCGAGTATGAAATCCACGAGATTGAATCGATGGTTAATAAAAAAGGACCAGAAAACTCTTTTAATAAGAGGTTCAGTGACTCTTCGGGAGCCTCCTCGGATGAAGGTGGTTGGAGTTCCTCCGAGTATTCTGGATCAGAGGCCGATGATTAGAGTGGAGAGGAAGAATTTAATTCAAGTTTCTCAGAAAGGTCTCCCAGATGAATATTTTAAAAGATAAAAAAAACATCTCTATCTTGTTCATGTTTTTATGCGTAACAACGGCATATTGTGCTGTCGAGGACGTTTCTACAGGAGGTCCTGTTCGAACAATGTCTTTAAAGCTTCTCCCAGAAAAGGAAGAGCTGTCTGAAGCTGAGCAAGCAGTCATTGTAGACATTTTATCTTTAAAAGAAAGACCAAACGATAAAGCGCAAACTAAGATGATAAGAGGAAATCTTCGAGAGGTTCTTAAAAAATTTAACTCAGAAGAAAAAAAACATCTCTTCCTCAATACAAGGGCTGTCTTGAGTCGAGATACGGGCCTAATAGAAAAATTCGAGATCCTGAAAAGATTGTCTGCCATTGGGGATCGAAAAAGTCGGCAAAAAATTATAAATCAGGTTCAAAAATTCGTTGATAAGGACACTTCCTCAGAGGAGAGAATTTTGTTTATCCGGGCCTTTTCTGGCTTTGCTCAAACAGCAGATGGAGACCAATTTATTGAAGATATAAAGGGTTTAAGTTGCCCCCTGAGTGGAGCTATCATTTTTAATGCTGCCCAAAGTTGGAAACAAGACAGAGGAGAGTTCTTGGATACCTGGAAGAAAGTTTTGACCTTGCCTATAAGGAGACCCTCTTTGACAACCCTTGAAGATTTTTCCAGACTATCTCCGGAGGCCCAAAAAACATTTTCCCGTTTACTATCCCAAGCAACCACCCCAGATGATAAAGAAGTTCTTCTTTCTTTTCTCAGTCAATCTTGGATAGATGATGGAAAAGAGGAGAGTAGAAACCCGGCCCAGGATAATGAAGATATGATAGAAAGAATGGCGCACTGTCGAGGATCAAACTGCACTTTGTACAATGATGATCTTGGGCTTCTTGCAAAACATAATAAAAAGCATGGGAGGATAAGATTAAGTTTATTCCTGCAAGAAAAGAAAATGGCCCTAATGCAGAAAATACAAAGAGGGATAAACGAGAAAATCGATGAAAAGCTTAAGGAGGAATTTTTAATCATTGCCTACTACCATAATACGGCCATGAAAGACCTAAAAAAAGAATTGGAAAAAAAATATGATCAAGCTTATGCAGTTAAAGAAAAAGAAATAAATGCGTGGCCCGACCCTGCAGCTGTGAAAAATCATGCATTAAAGGAACTAAAAGAAGAAAAAAAATCCATGCTGAGCAAAGAGATAGAATTCATTTCTTATTGTAAAAGCCAAACTCTGGAGAAGCTACAGGCTGATTTGAGAGAAAAGATTAAAGGAGAGATAGAAAAATCTCATCCGAAATCAAAATTACAAAGAATCACACTTTTTGGAGCGCCTGGAAACCCTTTGATAAAAACGGGAGAAGAGGGCAGCCCCTTTTCTAAAAATCTTAAAAATGATGTATTCTTAGGTGGAAACGAAGAAGAAGATGAAGATAGCTATTCCACTTCTTCTCCTTCGGCGCCTCCGTCTTCTCCAGATTCTGACTCTTCTAGCGAGTACGCCTTTCCAGGATAGATGAGCCTTTTCTCTTAAAACCCTTGCATTCTGTAGAAAAAAAGATTATATATTCCCAGATTAAGTTAAATATTACTTCTTGCCGGCCATGTGTCGGTAATTATTTTAGCCATAGGGAGTAAAGAATGTCGTTTTACGAAGTTGTTTTTATTGCACGTCAGGATCTAGCTGTTTCTCAGGTAGAGGCTTTGACAGAAGCTTATACAAAACTTATTAAAGATTTGGACGGGGAGCTTAAGGATTCTGAATATTGGGGTCTTAAGTATCTTGCTTATCCTATCCGCAAAAACCGTCGGGGGCACTATGTTATGCTCCGGATGCGTGCCCCTGGAAAAGCCATCGAAGAGATTCGTCGCCAAATGCGCATCAACGAAGATGTGCTTAGAAATCTTATTGTAAAGGTTGATGCTCTGGAAGAAGGTCCTTCTGCCATGCTGCGTCAGGCCAAGTACAAAGAACGTGACAGAGACTATAAAGATCGGGACTACAATGACTCAGGTAAATCCTATGGAGACTTTGCTCCTGTGAGTATTGATCAGGATCTTGTTGCCTCCAACGATATCATTGCATAAGGGGATTTCATTATGACAGAAACTAGAACTCATACAAAAAAATCCTTCCTTCGCAGCGGAAGCAGTGAGAAAGGAACTTCTTCAGAAAAAGAGGGGATGGCGAAACTTTCTTTCCGTCAACGCCGCACCTGTCCTTTTAGTGGACCAGAGGCTATTCCCGTTGACTACAAGGATGTGCGTACGCTTTCCCGATTCCTGACAGAGCGGGGACGCATTATGCCCCGTCGTATTACTTATGTGGGTACCAAGGCTCAGCGAGAACTGGCTATTGCCATTAAGCGGGCTCGTTATTTGGCTTTAATGCCCTACGTCGTTAATTAATAAGCTAAAGGAACACGCATCATGAAGATCGTTTTATTGGAAAGAATCGAAAAACTTGGGAAACTGGGGGACGTGGTTACCGTAAAGAATGGGTATGCTCGCAATTATCTGATTCCTCAGAAAAAAGCTTTGCGTGCGACAAACGAAAACATCAGCATCTTTGAAAATCAAAGGGCTGAATATGAAGCTCAAAGCCTTGATCTTCAAACAAAGGCCGAAGCTCTTGCTAAAAAATTAACCGATGTGAAGTTGCTCCTTGTGCGTCAAGCCAGCGAAAGCGGCATTCTTTATGGATCCGTAAGCTCTCGGGATGTTGCAAAGGAAGTGGAAGCTCATCATGGGGTGGCTCTTAGCCATGCTCAGGTTAAAATGGCTCATCCCCTCAAGGTATCCGGTGTTCATGAAGTAGCATTGCAGCTGCATCCGGAAGTTTCCCTGAAAATTATTATTAGCATTGCCCCTTCCTTGGAAGAAGCAAAGCGCCTCTTGCAAAGGCCTGCAGAGAAATCTACAGCTGCCAAAAAGCATCATGAGGATCTTGCCTCTGCAGAAGCGATCATAGAAGATTCCTTGGAGTCCACAGAAGTGGCTTCTGATGGGAAGTCTGAGAAGAAAGCAAAGAAAGCTAAAAAAGAAGAATCTGCGGAATAGTTTTCTCTCTGGCATCACGAGGGGCGCTATCAGCGCCACGTGGTGGGCCAGATTTTTCTGAACCAATAAGAAATGATCGGCTTTATTCTAAAATGGAGATGTGGGCCATATCCTCTCTTAATTAAATTCTGTTGAATTAGACCAGAAAAAATCTGATAATAAGTTAATATAAATGTCAGATGTTGTAGAGGAAATTTTAGAGATTGAAACAGAAGAATCTACAAAGACCTCCAGAATTTATAAGCTTTCTAAGTCAAAGAGATCAAAAAAGAAGGAAGAGTAGAAGAAAGAGGTTTTTTTTCTTCTTTTTTCCTGTACTGTGGATTTTATCAGTTTCCGGAACTCTTAAGCCTGGCCATCAAAAAGGCCTAGCCCAAGCCGTAACTGCTAAATTTGCCACTATGTCCCAAATTACAAAAAGAAGAGAACATTCTAAAGACTTTCTTCCTTATAGAGACAATTCAGATTCCCAAGCGACCTATCGGTACACAGCTTCTGAGGCCCATTTAAAAGAATATTTAGGGGATAGATATACGCCCGTTAGTGCTCGAACCTTACATCATGATTTAGAGAAAAATATTGAGAACATTTCAAATCATGTTTTTAGGGATCCTTTTTTTCTTAAAACTCTTCTAGAGGCCCTTCTCAATGAAAGAGCTTCTGATGCCCGAAATGTGGTCATTTATCATGCTTCTGATGGCTGGACCGGGTTTCTGTACGATGTTCTGACTGAATTGCGAAGCATTATAGCTGGACATTCCTATCAAAATGAAGTGTCTTTCCGTTTAAATGACGATGCTTTTAAAGGTATTAATACAGTTCTTGATTTTCAAAGGGATTATGTGGATCCTTCTTCAGAAAAACCCAATTATCAACCGGGGTATATGCCAAGAGCTTTATCTGCGAACTTTTTCCTATTTGGAAATATGGGCGATGCGGGTGACTCTACAGTTTCTTACTTTCATAATTCCACCTCTGTTTCTCCCCGTAATATCGAAATCTTTTTTGCAAGATTAGAGGAATCCTTGGGAGGTCTTAAGCTGGATTCAGAAAAATATATAAGACTCTATACAAAAATAATGAAGGGAAATCCTGAAGACGATGGCCGTCTTTATCAAATATTTGTGGACTCTCGCTATGTGGATACGCTTCTTTATGCCTCGGCTACTTATGGACGTCCTGTAAAAATTAATTATCATCGCTTAAAAGAAATTTTAGGAGGCGAAGCGAAACGCTTTCCAGATATAGACCGACTTAAAACATTTATTCCAAGTTGTGGGGAAGGGATGGATAAAGTACTATCCTTAGCCTCTCCTCAAACATTTCCTAAAAACCTCCTGGAATCTTTAAAGTATAGCCCTGATATTGTGGCTGGAGGTATTTTTATACCAGAAACCACCATCAATAAACTTCAAGCCCGGCTTTTGGCAAAACCTCCGTGTGAGGACCGTAAAATGACAGAAACTTTTGTTTACCACCGCATAGAAGCAGCCTCTCTTAATTATCAAAAATTCTTAAAAGAACTTCGAAAAGCGCTCGTTGAAGATATTTCTCAATGGCTAGCGCAGCATCCTCCCCTTGCAACACAAGCTGTTGCTCATAATCGTGTACAAGCCCACCATCGTTTTGTTTATAAAAATATCCTGGGGCAAGATTACAAAGAACAGCCCCTGTCTCCTCAAAAATTATCTCAAGAAGCCCTGCTGTCTCAGCTTCTTACCTTAAGATCCATAGAAGAACCCTTATCTCAACCCCAAAGGGAGCATCTGAAACAACTTCTTCTGCATAACAATCCTCAAAGAGTTTTGTGTCAGCCTCTTCCTTCTTTAATAGAAAAAGGAGAGGGCCCTTCTTTGTTGGCATATCCAGAAGTACAGAAAGCTTTAGAAACTTTTATAAAGGAAGATCCTAAGGTCTTTGCCCCCCTTTTGTTCTCTCTTAATGGAAAGCCTCTAGGAATTTCAACGGGGAACGCTTATAGGCGCCAGGTCGCTTCATGGTTATTTTTCATGACCGCTTCTCATGTGTCAGGGGAAATGTTAAAAAAGTATTTTGAAAGTATCCATGAATCTCCTTTAAACTACATTATCAAGGGGCCGATACTTGATATACCTATCTCATTGGAATGGAATATTTTTAAGATTCCCGGGATTATGGAAATTCCTTATGGGGGGTCAACACTTGAAAAAAAGTGTCTTGTGGCATCTGAAAAAACTGGCATACCCTGGCCCTTATCATGGGCTTTCCAATCCCCATTTCCGGCTAAAGATAGAGGAGATGATTATAAATATATTTTAGATGGTTGGGATTTAATTTTAAAAACGGCCCCTGGAAATCCCTTTTTTATAGACCGAATAAAAAATAATCTCCTTACGCTCCTTCGCCCCAATCAAAAGGTTTCCCTAGAAGAGCGGAATGCCATTGTTTCTTTTTTAGAAGCTCATGGTATAGAGAAAGACTTTTTGGACAAAATTCAAATAGATAATCTTTAAATGTCAAAACCAAAAAAACCAAAAGCACCCTCTCCTCGTCTTGAGGCTGTCCGTCTCAAAAAGAAAAAAGGTCGTACACTTTCCTCAAAAATGTGGCTAGAACGTCAGCTCAATGACCCCTACGTGGTACAGGCCCGGAAACTTGGCTATCGCTCTCGAGCGGCCTTCAAACTCAAAGAGCTCAATGAAGAGCTTAAATTCCTCAAGAAAAAATGTCGGGTGGTGGATCTGGGCGCAGCCCCGGGAGGCTGGACCCAGGTCATCTTGGAAGAGGTGGATACTACCCACCCCACTTCTCAAGTCATCGCTCTGGATATTTTGCCCATGGAAGAGATTCCTGGGGCCCTGGTGCTTCAAATGGACTTTGGTCTGCCGGAAGCCCCTGATCTTCTAAAGCAGCACCTCAAAGGGCCCGTAGACGTGGTCTTGAGCGACATGGCGCCCTCCTCTACGGGACACAGACAAACAGATCATATTCGCATCATCTCCCTTACAGAGATGGCGCTCGAATTCGCTCTCCAAGTCCTCGCCCCCGGCGGCACTTTCATTGCCAAGGTGTGGCAGGGGGGCACCACAGGAGAACTTCTCAAAATCCTCAAAGAATCCTTTACCCACGTGAGCCACATCAAACCCCCTGCCAGCCGCAAAGAATCTGCGGAAGTCTACGTGGTGGCGCGGGGATTCAAGACCTCATAAATTTTCTCCTTGCTTCCCCTTTGATCTCTCTATATCTTTCTGAAATTGGAGAAGAATTATGAAAAATATATCCATCTCTTTATTGTTTCTAACCCTATTTGTCTCCTTGTCTTATGGGGCCATAGACGTCGCTGCTTGGAGTGTCGAGGCTCCCATAAGGCACTCAAAGGTGTTCGTGCGTGCTTGGGGGCAAGATGTAGACGGTGCTCAGGTGAAGCTCATGTCCCGCTCTTTTGAGTTTTCTAACCTTCCCAGTAACGTAAGGGCCCGTTGCCAGATTCCTCCGATTTTAAACCCCCTCTCTCTTGAAATAATATCCGTTGAGGTAGAGGTTAGGGCGTCCGTTGGATCAAAGAACTTTTGCTATGTGAGAAGGTTTAAGGAAGAGTGTCGGCAATTCTTTATCATTGCCGATAATGAAGGAGTTTCAATCTCCGGGTGGCCAAGAAAAAAACCTAGACCCTTTCAAGCTCCTTTCGTAGACCGATAGATTTCCGTTACTCTTTTCCATCCCCCATAAACTTCTTCATCTTTTTGAAAAAGTTAAAGGAATCGGGCTGGTTTTTGTCGGAGCTGATGGCCTTATCAAAGTCATTCAAAATACTTTGCTGAGACTTGGACAGATGTTTTGGAATTTCTACCCGTACTTCCACGTACATATCTCCCCGGGCAGATCGACGATAGATATTCATCCCCTTGTCTTTCAGGCGGAATTTGTCTCCCGGTTGAGTCCCGGCCGGAATTTTGAGGTTCACTTGAGTTCCCCCGATGGTGGGCAAGTCAATGGATCCCCCCATGGTGGCCATGATCATGGAAATGGGAATCCGGCAGAGAAGATCTGCCCCTTGGCGCACAAAGAGCTCATGGGGCTTAATATGCACGAAAGCGTACAAATCCCCCGCTGGAGCCCCATACATTCCGGCGTTGCCTTCACCTTTGAGTCGAATTTGGACGCCTTCCTCAACACCCGGAGGTACGGTAATATCCAAAGTTTTTGTAACCTTAACCTGACCTCGCCCATGGCAGGCAGAGCAAGGATCTTTAATAATTTTTCCGTGCCCGTTACAGGTAGGGCAGGTGCGTTCCATCATGAAGAAGCCCTGCTGCGTCCGGATATGCCCCGTTCCTTTACAAGCTGTACAGGTTACGGGATGGGTTCCCTTGGCTGCCCCCGATCCTTTACAGGCGGCGCATGCATCCATTTTGGTAATACGAATTTGTTTGGTGGTTCCTTGAAATGCTTCCTCAAGAGTAATATCTAGATTGCAGCGAAGATTTTCTCCTTCAAAAGACTGGCTTTCTCGTTGGCCCCCAGCCCCCGTAAAGACGCTTTCAAAAATGTCTGAAAATCCCCCAAAGCCTCCTTGGGAAAAATCAAATCCACCAAAGCCGCCGCCTTGGCCGCCACTGAAACCACCGCCCGGACCCGCGCCGCCGCCCTGACCTCCTGTGAAGGCTGCATGGCCATACTGGTCATAGGCCGCTTTCTTTTGATCATCACTCAGAATCTCATAGGCTTGGGCTACTTCTTTGAACTTTTCTTCCGTGGCCTTATCCCCTTTATTACGATCTGGGTGATACTCCATGGCCTTCTTACGATAGGCTGATTTAATCTCCTGAGCGGTGGCGCTTTTGCCAACCCCTAAAATCTCGTAATAATCTCGTGCCATATGCCTTCTTTATTCGTCGTCCTTAGGGTCTTTGTCATCCACTTCTTCGAAGTCTGCATCAACGATCTTGGAGTCTCCTTCTTTATGTTCAGGGGTCTCGGAGGCAGAAGCGGCGCTTTTCTCTTGCATATCCTTGTACATGGCTTCCCCCAGCTTCATGGCTGATTGAACCAAAGTATCCGTTTTTGCTTTAATATCGGCCGCATCTTCCGTTTGAAGGGCTGACTTAAGGGCCTCTAGGGCGTCTTCAATGGCAGATTTTTCCGTGGCAGATACTTTGTCCCCATGCTCCTTCAGCTGCTTTTCAGTGGAGTGCAAAAGACTTTCTCCCTGGTTTCTGGCTTCCACCAACTCCCGGGCCTTTTTATCCGCTTCTGCATTTTCTTCCGCGTCCTTGACCATCTTTTCGATGTCCTGATCAGAAAGACCGCCGGACGCCTGGATTTGGATCTTCTGCTCCTTATTGGTGGCCTTATCCTTTGCGGATACGTTCACGATACCGTTGGCGTCAATGTCGAAGGTCACCTCAATTTGAGGCATACCTCTTGGTGCGGAGGGAATATTTTCCAGGTTGAATTGGCCCAACAATTTATTGTGAGCCGCCATTTCTCGTTCCCCTTGGAACACCCGAATGGTCACCGCCGTTTGGTTATCCTCCGCCGTGGAAAAGACCTGACTCTTCTTGGTAGGAATGGTGGTGTTCCGCTCAATGAGCTTTGTGAACACGCCTCCCAAAGTTTCAATACCCAAAGACAAGGGCGTCACATCCAAAAGCAATACATCCTTCACATCCCCTTGTAAGACGCCGCCCTGGATAGCCGCTCCCATGGCCACCACCTCGTCAGGGTTCACCCCTCGATGGGGTTCCTTTCCAAAGAACTCCTTCACCTTCTCAATCACGCGGGGCATACGGGTCATTCCCCCTACTAAAATAACCTCCTCAATGTCGGATGCCTTAAGGCCTGCATCCTTCAAAGCTTTCTTACAAGGTTCCATGGTACGGTCAATAAGGTCCGCCACCAAAGACTCCAACTTTGAGCGCGTTAACTTGATGTTCAAATGCTTAGGACCGGACGCATCTGCCGTAACGAAGGGCAGGTTGATATCCGTCTGCACACTGCTGGACAGTTCAATCTTTGCTTTTTCAGCAGCTTCCTTCAGGCGCTGCAAGGCCATGTTATCCTTACGAAGATCGATTCCCGTTTCCTTCGTGAATTCCTCTGCAAGATAGTCCAAGATGCGGTTATCAAAATCTTCTCCGCCCAAGAACGTATCTCCATTGGTAGATTTAACTTCGAAGACTCCCTCACCAATTTCCAAAACGGATACGTCAAAAGTTCCCCCACCAAGGTCATAAACCGCAACGGTGCCGGTTTTTTTCTTATCGAAGCCATAGGCCAGCGCTGCCGCTGTGGGCTCATTGATAATCCGCAAGACGTCCAATCCCGCAATTTTACCCGCATCTTTAGTGGCTTGACGCTGGGCATCATTGAAATAGGCCGGTACTGTGATGACCGCTTTTGTCACCGTTGTGCCCAAGAAGGCTTCCGCTGTTTCTTTCATCTTCTGCAAAATAAAAGCACTGATTTGGCTAGGACTATATTTTTCGCCGCGGGCTTCCACCCAGGCGTCTCCATTTTTACCTTCTACAATTTTGTAAGGCACTAATTCTTTATCTTTTTTGGTTAAAGGATCGTCATACCGACGTCCAATGAGCCGCTTAATGGCAAAGAAGGTATCTTCCGGATTAGTTACCGCTTGACGCTTCGCCGCTTGTCCCACAAGCTTTTCACCGTCTTTTGTAAAAGCAACCATGGAGGGCGTTGTGCGCATTCCTTCTGCATTCTCAATAACCCGCGGAGTTTTGCCTTCCATCACGGATACGCAAGAGTTTGTTGTTCCTAAGTCGATTCCAATTACTTTGCTCATATTCTTCACCTTCTGCTCGTTGAAACTAGGGCGCTCAGCGCCTGTCTAAGTATATACCACCTCTTTTAGCACTCTTCAAGAGAGTCTGCTAATTCCGTCTGAATTTAAAAATCGTAGTTCCTTATTTTCTTGGGGCTTTTATATCAGGTTTTGGGGAAACCCACAATAACCCCACCCACCTGGTCTGCCATAGACTTAAGCGCTGGCAGATAGGCTTCATCTCCCCGATACAATACTTTTTTCATTCCACACCGAAAGGCTCCCATCACATGCCCGGGGGCTTCACAATCAAGTATAAAATCAAAAGTTTTATGGGAGTATTTGAACCGAGCTCTTTCTTCCAAGGCTTTGAAAAAAGGAATGCCGATGTAATCACAGGCATTGGGGGGAGAGATTAATTCCAAGGGTTCTTGGTAGGTCTCTAAGGCCTTTGTCACCTCTTGCCATGTGGAAACCGTAACACGACGGGACACGGTTAATGTCCGAGCATACGACGTAATAACGTCACATCATCTCTTAAGCTCGGATCCGCCGAACTTAAAGCCTCCACGGTCTTTACCGCATGAATAACCGTCGTATGGTCTCGTCCTCCAAACTTACGCCCAATTTCTGGCAAGGACTTAGAGGTTAGCTGCTTACACAGATACATGGCAATCTGTCGAGGCCGAGCCACAGTGCGTGCGCGCTTTGTGGAATGCATATCTCCGATCCTAATATTATAATGTTCTGCCACATGACGTTGAATTTCTTCAATGGTCACATGCTTCTCATTGGCGCGCAAAAGATCTCGCAGGACATCTTGGGTGGTCTCCAGGGAGATTTCTCCCCCCACCAGCGTAGCGTGGGCCAGGATTCGATTTAAGGCGCCCTCCAATTCCCGAATGTTTGAGGTGACTTTGTGAGCCAAAAACTCCAGGATTTCTTTTGGGATAGGGATCGGTAAGTTTTCTGCCTTTGACTGCAGGATTCCAAGGCGCAATTCATAAGTGCTGGGATGAATATCTGCCACGAGGCCCCAGCCCAAACGGGACCTCATCCGCTCTTCAATGCCCTGAAGGTCCGAAGGTGATTTGTCCGCTGAGAGGATAATCTGACGTTTTTGATCCACAAGAGAGTTAAAAGTGTGGAAAAACTCTTCCTGGGTGGAATCCTTGCCGCTGATAAATTGCACATCGTCAATCATCAAAACATCGACGGATCGTAGTTGTTCGCGAAAAGAGATGATATTTTTAAGACGAAGAGCTCGAATAAATTGATACATGAACTTTTCCGCAGACATGTAGATAACGCGCCGTTTGGGATGCATTTTATGGAGATACCAGGCTACGGCATGCATCAAGTGGGTTTTTCCCAGTCCCACGCCTCCGTACAAAAACAAGGGATTGAAGTAGACCTGATCCGACTCTGCCACCCGCCGGGCTGCCGCGTAGGCCAACTCATTGGGCTTTCCTACCACAAAGTTTTCAAAAGTAAAGCGGGGATCTAACCCACTGGTGACATTTTCTAGAAGGTATTTGTTAGGACTATCATCTATTTTAAGCTCTTCAGGGGCAGCTTTTGTCGGCTCCTCCATTGCTCTGGCGATAATCTCAATGGTGTGGACCCCCGGAGATTCTTGGGTCCAAATTTCAGAAAGTTTTTTGAGGTAGCGACTGGTGATCCAATCACGGATAAAGCGGGAAGGGACAGAAAGAACAATTTTTCCTCCCAAATCCTCTTCAAAAGTTAAGAATTTGAGCCATCCCTTATAAACAGTTTCCCCAAATGCTTCTGGGAGAGAAGATTGAATGCGGCCCCAAATTTGTCGTTTTTCCGTCATCTGTCAATCCATCAAGACCAAGGAAACCCCTTTCTAAGGGGACCTTTATAAAAATTGTGCAATGCAGTTTAAGGGGTCGCGGAACTATAGGCCTTTAACGCGCGCCGATAGACGAGATATCTTGCGGGCTGCCATATTCGCATGAATAATGCCCTTTTGAGCCGTCTTCATAACTTCTGGCTGTGCCAACTTTAAAGCCTCTTGAGCTTTACCCTTGTCTTTTAGCTTAAGGGCATCTTCGACTTTTTTCAAACTGTTTCTCATACGACTTAAAGTTGTGCGATTGCGCGCTGTACGAACTTTCGTTTGACGGATACGCTTTTCAGCCGATGCATGATTTGCCATGATAAAAAACCTTATAAACAATAATTCTACAGAAAATATATGGGATTAGCATTTCTGTCAAGAAACTTTTTGCAATGCTTGAAAAAATAAGGAGATATACATCGTCTGTATCTCCTTGAAATAAGCCAAAAAATCAGGCCTTTCTGAATTGATTTGACAGAGACAAAGAAAACCTTTTATAAGGTATTAAATTGACATTCCCATTATATAGAATTAGGGAATCATTGTGATGGGTGTAAGAAGGCAAAAAAATGAACAGGCATGCAGCTGAAAAAACAAATCTGAATGTTCCTAACATCTTATCTTTAAGTCGTATTCTGATGACCCCCCTAATCGTTTGGGGAATGATGAAAGGGGAATTTGCCTTTGTATTTTGGGTTCTCATCTTGGCCGCCCTTACAGATGGCTTAGATGGCTATTGGGCGCGGCGTTTTCACCAAGAAACGGCGGTCGGGGGAGCGCTAGACCCTTTTGCGGACAAACTTCTCATTATTTCAGTTTTTGCAACTTTTGGATTCGGCCTTGGGTTACTCCCCCTATGGTTTACCCTTTTGGTCATTGGTCGAGATGTTTTAATTATGATCGGCATTCTTTCTTTATGGGTAGGGAAAAAAGACACTTCTATTCTTCCTTCCACTATTAGTAAACTAAACACTCTTTTATTGTTTGGGCTTTTGCTTCTGCAGCTAGCTTCTATGGTTTTTGAATTCAACTTAAATCTAGATGTGCTTATTTACATGATTGCTGTCACTACTGTTGTTTCTGGATGGGGGTATTTTAAAGAATGGATCAAACGTATATAAAAAAGAAACCTTTTATAAAGAACCTAGATCAATTGCTCTTTGGTTTTCCTATTATCAGCTCCTATGGAGTTCAGGACTTTTTAGTAGACTCATCCAATGAGGCTGCTCATAAGATTCTTTCGTCGGAAGAACTGCGCCCTCCCCACGGATTGGTCATATGGGGAAAACCAAGGGTAGGAAAAACTCATCTGTCTCATGTTTTCCAAAGAACGGCGAAAGCTATTTTTTTGACAGAAGATGATTTAATGCAGATACGAAAGGGGCAGGATATTACGGTCCCCCACAAGACTTTCATTGTGGATTCTCTTGAGGATGTGGTCCCTTCTTATCAAAATGAACTTTTCCACCTATATAATGTTCTTAGGGAGAAAGGCGGATTCCTCTTGATTACATCTCAGAAAAGCCCTGGGGAATGGGAAATTCCTTTGAAAGATTTGGAGTCTCGTCTAAAGACATTTTTGGCGATTGAGGTTCAAACTCCTAGCGATTCTCTTTTAGAGGCAATTTTAACGAAAAAGTGCACAGATCTGCAAATAGCAGCGGAGCCTAAAGTAATCTCTTATATTTTAACGCATGGAGAGCGCTCTCCGGATGCTTTGCAAAAACTTTTGGAAGACCTAGACTACTTTGCCTTTTCTCAGGGACAAAAAATTACGATTCCCTTAATAAAAACATTTATGGACCAGCAACTGGCGGAGAGAGAGGGATTCGAACCCTCGATACGCGATTAACGTATACACACTTTCCAGGCGTGCGCCTTCAACCACTCGGCCACCTCTCCTTTGTTTAAGGAGTATATAATATACATAATGAAATTTAAGACAAGAAAAAAGAGCCCTTGTGGCCTAGCTGTATTCACACTATTGTCTGAAACATGAGCCTATCTTTATATACCATTCCTGCATCGCAGCCTTTTTTAAGGACATTGGCCCGCACGCTTTTGGACAAACACGATTCTTTTCATTTAGCCCAACACCTTATTCTGCTTCCCACACGCCGGTCCTGTCTTGAGCTCTCTCATCTCTTCTTTGAAGAAAATCAACATAGGCCTCTTATTCTCCCTCGTATTTTGCCTTTAGGAGAAATTGAGGAAGAAGAGTTTTCCCTAACGTCACCCCATGGGGCCACTTTGATGGAAGGCTTGCCTGACCTCATGAGCCCCCAACGTCGGCAACTGCTCCTTGCTTCTTTGATTTCCAGATTTACCTATGGAGGAGATTCTCTCTCTTTTGATCATGCTGCTCGCCTCGCTCAAGATCTTATGGGATTAATAGATGACCTAAGGATGGAGGACATTCCCCTTGAAGCCCTAGAGAGCTTAAATCCTCTTTTAGAAAATGCAGAGCATTGGCAAAGAATTTTAGGGTTTTTAAAAATTATAAGCAATCATTGGGATAAAATCCTGAAAGATGAAAATCTTATGGAGGCCTCCTCTTGGCAACGAATGCTCATGGAAAAGCAAGCGGCTCTATGGCAGGAGAATCCTCCCTCTCATCCGATCCTGGTTGCGGGGTCCATGGGGACTATTCCCAGCACGGCCCATCTTATGAAGGTGGTGGCACGGCTACCTAAAGGGACTGTTATCCTGCCGGGACTTGAACGAGATTTAAAAGAACTATCCTCTACGCACCCTCAGTACGCCCTCTATGAGCTTTTGAAGACGATGGGATGTGAAGCCTCCCTGGTACAAAACTGGGTTTCGGAAGAGCCTTCTGCGCGCCAGGATTTAATCCGGGGTTCTTTTATAGATCCCTCTCAAAAAATGTCAGAAGAACAGCTGTCAAAGGCCCTTGAAAACGTGAATCTCATGGAGGTGAGCGATCAAATGGAGGAGGCCCAAGTGATTGCCTTAGCCCTGCGAAAAAATCTGGAGCAAAATAAAAAAAGATCTCTTTTTATCACCGCGGATGCCTCCCTGGCCAAACGAGTTGCTCTAGAACTGCAGCGATGGAATATTCATATTCCTTCAGGAAAAGGAACTCCCTTTTGGGAAACAGACTGGGGGTCTTTAATGGGGCTTACGGCCACGTGGTTTCAAAAAGATTTTAATATGATAAGCCTGCTGAGCACCCTCAAGCATGCCTTGGCTATTCGTTTTGAAGCGGTGATTCCAACCCTAGAGGTAAAAATTATTCGCCGTACTTGGGGATTGAAATCTCCCTATGATCTAGTCCTTCATTTTGAAGACAGCAAAAAAATATTAACGGACGAAGATCAGGGGATGATGCAAGAATTTTTGGAGGGGTTAATGCCTCTTCTGAAAAAAACAAAGCCCAGAAAATCTCTTCCCTTCCAAAAATTCTTAGAAATTCATAAAAGTATTTTGGAATGGATTGTCCCCAATTTTGAAATTGAAAAAACAAGTATTGGGGATTTTTGGGTCAAACTAGAAAAAGCCTCTTCCCAAATTCTCTTGTCCACAGAAGATTATTCTCAAACTCTTCGGGCCCTGACTCAAAATGTTTTTCTTCCCAACTCTCATCACCATGATTTTTCCATTCAGATTTTAACACCCTTGGAAGCCCGACTTTTGCAGACAGACTTTATTATCTTGGGGGGGCTTAATGAGGGCACATGGCCAGAGGAAGTTAGAACAGATCCCTTCTTTAGCCGATCTATGCGCGCAGCTTTAGGGCTGCCTCCCTCAGAGCGGCGCATTGGCCAAAGCACCCATGACTTTGTATCGGCCATTCATGCTCCTCAGGTATTATTGACACGAGCTCTGCGGGTGGAGGGTGCTCCCACTGTTCCTTCTAAATTCTTGGCACGTCTGGAATCTTATTTGCAGGCTCATAACCGGAATCTTCCCAAAGAAAATTTTTTAAGAGAGTGGCGACTTCACCTAGAAACACCCCATCATGTGATGCCAATCTCTGAACCTATCCCGCAGCCCCCCGTCTCTTTAAGACCTCTTACGCTTTCTATCTCTGATGTAGCAAGCTTAATGCAGAATCCTTACAGTATTTATGCAAAATATGTTTTAAAAGTCTCTCCTTTGAAGGAGTTATATCGACCAGCAGGTGTTCTGGAATTCGGTCTGTTTGTGCATGAGTTTCTTCAGGTCTGGATGCCTAATTTCTCTGAAGAAATACCCCTGGAGCAGGCAAAAGAACTTTTTCAAAAATATTTTAATCTTAATGAAGACAAAAAATTTTGGTGGGGAAAATTTGAGCACATAGTCCGATGGGTTTTTGAAGTTCAATCTTCCTTGCTTCCTGCCATCTCAAAATATGAAGTGTGGGGATCTCTCTCTTTCAGCACACTTCAAGGGCCCTTTACCCTCAAAGGTCGTGCTGACCGTATTGATATGAGGTCAGAGGGTCTTACTGTGATTGATTACAAAACAGGACAACCTCCTTCTGAAAAAAACATTGGTTTGGGGATATCTCCTCAGTTGGCCTTAGAGGCCGCCATGATCCTTCATGGAAAATTTGAGCACATTCCGGCAGGTCCTCTGAGGGCACTTCAGTTTTGGTCTCTTGCCCTAAGAGAGGGACGAGGGGCAATCTTTACTTTAAAAACAGATCCCTTAATTTTGGGAGAACAAGCTTTTGAAGGACTCAAGGCATTGATCGATTATTTCCTACAGCTTGAAACCCCTTATCTCTCTCACCCTAGAGGTCTAAGAATGCCTGGTTCTTACGATCATCTTGCCCGCATAAAAGAATGGTTGATAGGAGGAGATGCAGAATGTCTTTAACACTTTCCTCTTCCCAACGTAAAGCCATCAACCCTCGTGTTTCCTGTTGGGTAGAGGCCTCCGCGGGTACGGGTAAAACAAAAGTCCTCACGGATCGGGTTTTGAGTTTACTCCTAGCCCATGTTCCCATAGACCGCATTCTTTGCCTTACCTTTACAAAGGCTGCTGCCGCAGAAATGTCTAACCGACTGCGGCATAAATTGAGTGAATGGACTCGATTGGAGGAAGCCTCCTTAATTCAAGAGTTAAAAAGTTTGGGTCATGAGAAAGTGTCTTCAAATCTCCTAAAAAGGGCTCGGGCGCTTTTTGGAGAGGTGATTGAAACACCAGGGGGTATTCGCATTCAAACCATTCATGGATTCTGCCAATTTCTTCTCCGGTCTTTTCCTTTAGAAATTGGTCTTTTGCCCCACTTTAAGGTGATTGATACGGTGGAAATGAAACGTCTCCGGCAAGAAGCTTTTTCAAAGACTTTAGAGACTGTAGATGCATCAATCATTGGTGTTCTTACCAAGTTTTTGTCTCTTTCTCAATACGAAGAACTTTTGGATAAACTGCAGGAGAAGCGGTCAACGCTCGAGAGAATCTTAGAAAAAAACCCTAAGGAAAATATCAAAGAGCTCTGGACCTACTTTGAATTCAAGGAGCCCCTCTCGCAGGAAGAAGTTTTAAGGGAGTCTTCCACAAGCCTTCTGGACTACTCTATTCTTTTAGAAGGATCGGAGGCAGATCAGAAAATTGCTCAAAGCATAAAGGACTTTGATGTTTATAAATCCTGTTTCTTAACCCTAGAAGGAGAGATTCGGAAACGCCTTATCTCTAAAAGTCTCATGGATAAATATCCAGCGCTGGGGGAGCAAGCCTATAGAGAAGCTCAAAGAGTCCAAGAGTTAAATGAACGTCTAAAGAATAGAGAGATCGCGGAAACATCGTCAGCTTTTCTCCTCTTCATCACCCATTTTTTTAGGTTTTATGAAGGGCTTAAAAAATCAAAGGCTCTTTTGGATTATGACGATCTTCTGTTAAAAGCGGTGGATCTTATAAAAGATGTCAAAAATAAACCCTGGGTTTTGTACAAATTAGAGGGAGGCATCGACCATCTTTTGGTGGATGAGGCGCAAGACACAAGTCAACTTCAGTGGGTATTAATCTCACATTTAGTGGAGGAATTTTTTGTATCAACAATAGCCGATAAATCACGCACTCTCTTTATCGTGGGGGATATCAAGCAATCCATTTATAGTTTCCAAGGGGCCGATCCCGTGGCTTTTACAAAAATAAAAAATGCCTTTCCTCTAGAACTTGTAGATCTTTCTATTTCCTACCGCTCCACTGCTTCCATTTTAACTTTGGTAGATGCTGTATTTTCTGATCCTTCTTTTTCTTATATTCCAACCCACAAGGACTCTTACAAATCTCATCAGCTTCATCGGCTGGGAGAGGCTGGATTGGTGGAGGTCTGGCCACTTCTAAAGACACCTGAGAAGCCAACGCTTGAAGAGTGGGAAATGCCCACCTCTCAAAAACAGGAAGAAGCGCCTCGTGTCCAGCTGGCAAAAGGCATTGCCAAAACCATTAGAGGATGGTTGGATAATCAAGAGATTTTACGGTCCCGAGGGCGTCCCATTAAGCCATCCGACATTATGATTCTTGTGCGGCGGCGGGATATTTTTGTGGAAGAATTAGTGCGTGCCTTAAAGGCCAATCATGTTCCTGTGACTGGGGTGGATCGTATGATTCTGACAGAACAGCTGGTCGTCATGGATCTGATGGTTCTGGGAGACTGGGTTCTATTGCCTCAAGATGATCTTACTCTGGCCACGGTCCTTAAAACTCCTTTAGTGGGGCTTTCAGAAGAGGACCTTTTCCAAATAGCTCACGCTCGCGGTGATGCCTCTCTTTGGGAGCATCTGGCTACAGTTCCCGCCTTCACAGAAATCTATGGGTACTTAAAAAAATTGCTCGTCCAAAGCAAACAAAAGACGCCCTATGAATTTTATATGAATATTATCACCGCAGAAGGAGGGCGAAAAAAGATTTTGTCACGTCTGGGGATGGAGGCGGAAGAAGCCATGGAAGAATTTCTGAATACTTGTTTGCAGTATGAAAAAGACCATGTGCCCTCCCTTCAAGGATTGCTATCGTGGATGAAGGAGTATCCTGTGGTGGTGAAGCGTAACCTGGAACAATCTTCCGAAGATAAGGTACGTATCATGACGGTGCATGGAGCAAAGGGGTTACAGGCTCCCATTGTCTTTTTACCAGATACCACCCAGCTTCCTTCTCAGCGATCTAAAATATTTTCCCGTGAATCTCCCAATCCCCTGTTGGTATGGGTGCCAAGCACAAATCTTAAGACGTCTAAGGTAGAAGCTTTAGCCGACTTTGAAAAAGACCAGCAGGAATATTATCGACTCCTCTACGTAGCCCTAACGCGGGCGGAAGATCGGCTCTATGTGTGCGGATGGGAATCTCGGCAAAGCACCAAGGGGGATTCCTGGTATGCGCTCATCGAAAATGCCCTGGCAAAAATTGGGGAACCTTTTGAGGGGGGAGGGTGGCGCCTAGAGAATCCACAAGAGAAAGAAGTTTTCCTTATGGAAAAAACAGAGAGGGCTTCTCTTGAAGCCGCACCCCTTTGGCTCTCTCATTCCATTGGACAGGTGGTGCCAGAGATTTACCTAAGGCCTTCTCAACCAAATGGAAGTCCTTCGGAAGGATCCTCTGGGGCTCGGGAAAGGGGTATTTTTATTCATAAAATTTTGGAGTGGCTTATAAAGGCAGGGCCAGAAGAACGGAAAAATTTATTGAAAGAGTACCTTAGCGCAAAGGGGGATGAGAAGGACATTGAAAAAGCCGTGCACTCTGTTTTGGATCATCCAGATTTTAATAAATTTTTTAATGCCCATACGCTTACAGAAGTCCCCCTCATGGGACATGTGGGAGATCAAAAAATCCGGGGCACCATGGATGTGTTGACCCTGTCCTCCGACACAAAAGAACTATTTGTCCTGGATTACAAAACGGGCCACTTTAAGGAGGAATACGGGAATAATCCTCCCGAAACTTATGTGAACCAAATGAGCCTCTACAAAAAGGTTTTGGAGAAAATTTATCCGGACTATAGAGTGATCACCTATCTCATCTGGACAGAGGTTGGGGTGGTGCAGGAGGTTTAGAAATCGACTTCTTGTGTTAAAGCCAAAGATCTCTTAAGTTTTTCCTCCAATTCTTGGCTCAGCTGGTATTCAGAGACGCCTAAAGGATTTTTAAGCCCTTCCAAAGAGAACTTAACGGTTATATTTTTCTTATCTCGGCAGAGGATAATTCCCATGGTTGGATTATCATGTTCGTGCCTCAACTGATGATCCACCAGGTTCAGATAGAAATTCATTTTACCTGCATGCTCAGGCAAAAACTTGCCTGTCTTTAATTCCAGAACGATATAGGCTCTCAATTTTAAATGATAAAAAAGAAGATCGAGATAATAGTCCTCCCCTTCAAGTTCAATATGATACTGGCTACCCACAAAGGAAAATCCTTTTCCCAATTCCAGAAGAAAATCTCGGATGTTTTCTATGAGAGCTTTTTCGAGGTTCTTTTCATAAACCTTTTCTGTAATGTTTAAAAACTCAAAATTATAGGGACTTTTTATAATCTCATGGGCCAGATCCGATTCTGGCGCTGGCAACGTATCTTTAAAGTTCGTGATGGCCTTCCCCTGTCTCCCATAAAGATCCGTGTCAATTTGATGCACAAGGACATTCCGCGACCACCCATTTTCAATGGTTTTTTTGGCATACCAAAGGCGGATTTCAGTCTCTTTGATCTTATCCAATAAAGCTAGATTATGGTACCAAGTGAATTGTGCAAGCACCTCTTGCACAATTTGAAATTCACTCCATCTCTCAGAAAAAGTCCTCATATATTTTAGGTTACGAATAGATAATCCCCTCATCTCCGGAAACTCTTGTCTCAAATCATCCGATATTTTTTCAATAACCTTTGCGCCCCATCCTTCTTCTTTCTGCATCTCCAGAATATGCTGGCCAATCTTCCAATAAAGTAGGATCAACTCCCGGTTAACGGCCAGATTTGCCCTAATCCTGGCATTCACAATTTCTTTCTTCAAAGTTTCTATGTAGATTTTATAAGATGTATCGATTGTCATGATATGATCCTCCTAAATTGGGATGATCATATCAAATAGGAGAGGTGTTTTGTAAGACCCTATTTTCTATTCTGCCACCGCACCAACACATATAAGGGCGTACTGGCAAAAAACAAAAAGGCCCCCCACATCATGACTTCTTTGCCGGATCCGATCATGGCAAAGAGGATATAGAGAAACGCCGGAATGGAAAGAGCCAGGGCCCCCACGAGATCCCGCTTCTTGAATTTGTCCGGGCGTTCTAAAAAGAGCATGAGCTCTGACAAAACGGAAAACAGATAGGTAATCAAAACAGACAAGGTTGCCAAGGTGATCATAAACTTAAAAACCTCCACGAGGCTTTTGCTTTGATTCATGAGGAGGGCAATGGTGATAAACGTGGCGGTGATGATAAGCCCAAAAGCAGGCACGCCACTCTTGGTGGTCTTTCCGAAATGTTGGGGAAATAAGCGGTCTTTGGCCGCCGCCAAGGGCACTTGGGCCTGAAGCATGAAGATTCCATTGAGAGACCCCACAGCCGCTACCATGGCCGCAAGGGCCACAAACAAAGCGCCGTAATGACCAAATACGGTTTTGGCCGCAATGACGAAGGGGGTGGGACTTGTCTGCAAGACATCATTGGGTACAAGGCCGATGATGAGGGCTGAGACCACCATGTAGATGATGGCAACTATAAGGGTCCCCACAATGGTGGCTCGCGGAATCACTTTCTGGGCATTCTCAATATTCTCTGCCGGTACCGTTCCGCTTTCGAGCCCCACAAAAGCCCACATGGTAAGGATGCATACGTTGAGAATAGCCATGATATCAGATTCCCCGCTAGGATTAAAAACCGTGAAATTGTCGCAGTTGATATGGGGGATCCCAAAAATAACCAAGAGGATCAAGGGTGATATTTTGAGCACGGTGGTGAGAATTTGGAAAAATCCCGCCGCCTGAAGGCTAATGAGCTGAATGACAGTAAGGCCCCAGGTAATGCCCACTCCCAAAAGAAGACTGAGGGAAGAATTGGTAGCGATTTCTGGAAAGAAAAAGGACAGATACCCGATCAACCCTGCAATGGTGGCGGCACTTCCAATCCATAAAGAAAGCCAGTATGTCCAGGCAATTTGAAATCCGATGAAGTCGCCGAATCCTGATCGACAATAGGCATAAGGTCCCCCGGCCGTGGGCAAAAGGGAGCTGAGTTTTGCAAAGACAAGGGCAATCAAGATTACCCCCACCACGGTCACACCCCACCCAATGAGGCTCAAGCTTCCGTAGGTGGCAAGGCTGGAGGGTAGCATGAAGATACCAGCCCCAATCATGTTGCCCACTACGAGAGATAAAACGGTCCAAAAACCTAGAGAGGGTCTTTTCATTTCCTACAGCTCAAAATCGATTTCTTTTCGAAGTCTTAAAATGCCCGAAAGATTAATGATGGTCAACAGTCCTCCCACCAGCGTCATAATAATAAGAGCATAATAAGAGCTGAAATAAGAAAAAATCGAGAATGCAAAAATTCCATAGGCATAGTAAAACTTCACCCCTAATTTCCCTTTGACAAATCGGGCACACTTAATGCCCGACAAAAAAGAAGAAATGAGGCTTGTATACCCAATGGCAAACAAAAAGAAGGGCATAAAATAGGTCATATTTTCAAATCCTTTGCTGAGCGCTGCCTGCACCAACATGCCTCCATCGGCAATGGGTTCTGTCCATACCCCTGTGACCAGTACCAAGAGCATGCTGCATAAACAAATAACAAAGGTGTTTAAGAAAACACCCATAATAGAAAGACTTGCTTGTTTTGTAATTTCTCGACTGCGGGTTTCGCTTTGTAAAATGGAGGCATACCCCACGCCAATATCACTGGCATAAACAGAGGTGGAGATACTTTTTGAAACCATTAATAAAAAGGAGCTCCCCGCAAAAGCCCCTACGGCTGCATGCCCTGTAAAGGCAGAGGTAAAAATAATTTTGATCAAATTGAGCATGCTCACGGGGCTTGTCCATACAATCCAAATGCTCATGCCCACATACATAGCCAAAAAAGTAGGAAGAAGAACCGCCCCAATAGCTCCCACTCGGTTAATACCTTCTTTAACCCCCAACAAAACGAGAGCTAAAAGACCCAAGTAAGCCACCGTATCTGGAATATGAAAGTTTGTGGAAAAAGAGGTTTTAATAACGGAAAACATATATACATCTGCCCCATAAATTCCCAAGAGGACAGAAATGATTACGGCAATTCCTTTAAATTTTGGAAAGGCCCGGGGCAAAAAGTACATGGGCCCCCCATCATATCCCTTCGCATAAGGTTCCCTATATTTTAAGGCCAACATCATTTCCGCATACTTCACGACAGATCCCAGGAATGAGACCACGCAGACCCAAAAAAGAGCTCCGGGGCCTCCGATTTGGATGGCTACCCCAACGGCTGCTAGGTTCCCAATTCCAATACATCCCCCAAGTCCGGCAAAAAACGCTTTCATGGAAGAGACCCCTATGTCATCGGTTTTCTTTTCTCGGGTGCAGACAAGAAAATATTTAAAGATGTTGGAAAACTGGGTAATGGGCATAAACCGCGATTTAAAATTAAGGTAGATAATAGATGTGAGGATCAGCCCCATCCCTAGGTATCCCCAGAGAATAACGTCGTTAAAGAAAATAATTTTCTCAAAAATGATGTCTAAAATTTTCATGCCTATTCTGATGTTAAAGGAACTATTAACTAGAATGCAATCAGAAACGTGACGGAATATTAATTATAGGGGAGACTCTCTAAGATTGTTTGGCCTTATCCCTATATGCGCGAAAAGCTTTTTGGATAGTACGGGCCGCTTTATCTTCTTGTTCTCGGACAGCAGCTTTAAAAAGAGGTCTTAGTTGTTCTGCTGTAAGACCTGGATTTTTATCTTTAACCTCTGCATAAATAAAGGCCCGTCTAAGGTTGAGGATCCCGCGACCATAGGTGGCGAGACTAAAGGGGATTGCTTTAATTTTAGGAGAGAGGCGAATTTTTTCTGATTTTGAAATAAAGGCTTCCCCGAACAGTTCTTTAAAGGCCGCTCCTAGATCCTCTGGGGACTCTTCTTCAAAATCCTCTGGGTCATAAACAAGACGAAGATTCCAAGAGCCTTGCCAAAAAGTTCTTTCGGCTGATTCGAGTAAGATCTCCCCTGCTTCTGCAGAAGTTAGACGAGGGTATTTACTTTTAAGGAGAGCTGCTGCTCCCGAAATAGTCGGCGCTGAAATGGATGTGCCTGATTTTACCTCAATGGCGTTAGGCTCAATAAAGGGCACTAAAACATCTTCACCCCAAGCAAACAAGAGTCTTTTCTCTGCTAATTCCTGGAGTCGATCATCTATTAAAAAAGGTTTTAAAGCAGTTCCGTAGTTGCCAATATTACCAGCCAAAATGATTTGAGACCCATAATGTTGCAAGACATGCTCGGTGAAAGCCGGGTCTGTTTCGCTTAGCATAGGATAAGGTCCAGTTGCGTACCGTATCATCTGCTTTCGATCCTCGCTTTGTCCTGGCCCTCCCCCTTCACGATTAGGTATTGCCTTTACAAGAAGGTCGCCATGACTTGACCGTGCTTCAAAGAAACCTTGAACATGCCCTATCTGATAGTTTATGGGTACCGCGGCAGTTCCTTTAGAGCCAGACCAATTTAAGATAACGTCTTTTTTTGGAAAGGGATTATCCTCTCGACCTCTATAGGGATGTGTTGGATCAAAGATCGTAGAAAATTTACTATCCCCAATCAAATGAATATTAGCTCTAGGAGCTATCTGATAGACAACCCCTGCAACCTCTGCCCCATGGGCAAGGCGCTCTTCTCTCGGGTCATAGCCCCTTCCTCCGTGCATAAGGCGGGGCTCTGTGCTTTTAATAGCGGCTGCAAGCTTAGGGGTTGGTGAGCCTTCTTTTTCTAAAGTCCCGTAGTCTTCCAACACCCAAACATCAACCCCTTGTCCCAAGATGCCTTGACGATGGGCCCATAAAATAGCCCCACTCTTATCAGCTGCCCGGTCAAAGAGTTGGGTTCTTTTCTTCTTGCTTCCAGGAACAGCATATCGTTCTACTTTTTTATCTTCTCGCGCATGAATATTTCTATCTCTTAAATAAAGGCGCATAAGCCCTTCCTGGGTTGTAGCGAGCATTTTTTCCAAAAATGGGGCCCGTTTCGGATTTGGGGTTTCTAGTTCTTTTCTAATTTTATTAAAAATAGCCTGAAGGTCTTTATAATCTTCAGAGGGAGAAAAGGGCTTGTACTCGGACCAAGAGCCACGCTGCGGCAGTCCTCCGTGGTCCATTAAAATCCCCTCTGGATCCAAAATATGGGGCGGGCCCATCTCAGAATGCAGAGATGCATTTCCATAAAGCAGGAATGCAAAAGAAATAAAAAATGCGCAGAATCTAACCATTATCTTGCTCCTTGTTGCTTTAAGCTTACAATGGATATCTTCCCCAGTCTATCAATTTCTCTCTATTCGAAATACTGGATTTACTCATAAAAATTTATGAGTTCATGTTTCCTAACTCCTCAAAAATCAGAAGATTTTTGTCCGATCCAAATTTTTGAAACGGAGCTATTTTTAGGCGCTAACTTCAAGCTTTGGTTTCTTTGAATCTTGAGTGTCTTCAAAAAATTCCGCACTTCGTTGCTCGCTTCTAATATATCCAAAATCAATTAAAAGGAGGCGAATCCCTTCGTCTGAAATGGTTGTATGATCAGAGTCGATCCCATAGTCTGCGAACCCGTAATCTCCTTTTTCCATATTATTAGGTTCTTTATCTTGGGTCAGCAACCATGCAGCAATATCTGTCACCGTTACAGGGTGCTCTTTCAGACATATTTCCTGGCGCCGTTTAATCTCCTGCAACTTTTTTTCATCATTTCGATTTCTTTCCAGGTCTTCCCGTTCTTTTTGCCAAGAATAATATTCAGGGGGCAGAATAAAGGCGCGCACTTCTTGGATTAAAACATCCTCCGTTAGGGCCAAGGCAAAACGATCCCGAATTTTTTTTGAGTCATCGGGAGTCACTGGGTAAATTTTATCTGAAAAAGTACTGAGAACTCGAGCGGGCAAATGATCCCTTAAAGCATCGCGAGCCATTGATAATTGGTGAGAATTTTGTTCATGTTCCCCCTCAAAAAATTCATTTACAAGAGCTTTATGGACCCCTTGTACCACAGACTTCTTAAGGAGAACCGGCAATTCTGTGGCGCCACAATTTTCTCCATAAATAAGGGCATTAACTACACTTTCCACTCCCTCTGCTTGAGCTGCAGGGCAGTAATGAAATGCCCTTATCAAAATTCCCAGATAAGGAAGCGCCTCTTCAAAATTTTCTTGGCCTTTTATTTGAAGAGCATTCAAAATATGCTTCAGGGCATTCAAAATCAAGAGTTTGTCTTCTGCATGAGGTTCCCAAAATACATTGCTATTTGGCCTTTCTTTTTTCCCCTCCATGACCTCCATGACAGAAAGAAATCTTTTTATTACTCTTTCCATAATGGCTGCACTTTCTTCCGGAGATTTCGATGGTCCCTCTTCAATGGCGCTTACATGCAAATAGTTACGTTGATCTGGCTTTGTAATATTAATTTGGTCCGTTAGACTTTTAAACCCTTTTGCCAGGGCCATAGGCGTATCCGTCAAATCCGCAAGGGGTTCTGGGCCTGCTGCTTTGATGAGGATCATATTCAAGGACTCAATACCTTTTACTTCATCAAAAGTTTTTTGAATGGACTCTATTCGTCTATTAAGACTTGTTAGATGCCGCACCTGAAACTCGGCCCGCTTCGTAATAAGATCTAACTCATCGAGTGGAATTTCTTTGGTTAATAAATTTAAAATAGAGAGAAGGTTACCAGGTGTCATGTCCGATGTAAAAAAGGTCAAAAAAGATTTCTGACTCTTTAAGGAGAGGTTAGCAAATTTATTCAAGATAGCCTGATTTTTTTGGTTTCGAAAGAGGAAATTTTCTGTTTTTTGAATATAGGGCAAAAGTTTTGTGATATTTTGATGCTCGGCAAAAGTTTTAATGTTTAGCAAAAAGAAGATTTCATTTTCCAGGGACCAGGATAAGTCTAAAGTCTTCTGGGCACATGCAATTGCTTCTGGGAGCATGTTTGGAGAAAGTTTATGAAATCCTCTAAAAACGGATATTTTTTCCGAAGCATTCATTCCTACTAAAAAAGGCTGTATCCCTTCTAAAAGTTGCTGACGATAAGGAGCAGAAAGGGTGCCCAATTTTTGGATTACGTCCATTCTTAGGGCACCTGTCAGAGAAGGATCGTCGCCCAAAAAAACTTCAAAAGAAGTGCTCAGGGCTTCCCAAGAGGCAGAAGGTTGCTCTTGCAAATATTGGGCCATATTATAAATTGCAGAATTAGAGGAGACACCTTTCGTGAGTCTTCTTAAGCTCTTTATAAATCTAACTCTCTGAGGCTCCTCAATTGCTTTCAGCACTAGAATTAAATCTTCTTTACTCTCTTGAGAATTTCTTTTGTGAAAAATTCCTTGAGGATTAATAGTTTCTAACATAGCCTCCAGGTCCTCCCCTTCCATCTCTTTTGGAAACAGCCCTAAGAAGGCATGAAGTTCAGGGGACGATAACTTAAGAAGTACATACAGCTTCTTAAGGTTTTCGTCAGAGACGACTAAAGGATCCTTTGATTTTTTTAAATGACGATAAAATTTATGAAATGCGAAAATATCTTGACCTGAATCTCTCGCCCAAATATCTATGTTTCGCAAAAAAAAGTATTTTTCTTCGGGTCTTACATCGGGGTAAAGAAAAGCTCCTAAGACATCCAGATAAAAAAATCTGCCTGAAGGACACTGGGATACCCGATCGAAATCAAAATTATAAATTTTCTCAAACAAAGAAGCTCGGATTTGAGAGTTCATATCGGGAGTCAAAAAAGGAAGGAAGTTTTCTAAGAATGCAGAAAGATGAGACGGATTTCCTAAAGAATGGAGCCCTTCTAAAACCTGCACCCGATCAAGGACAGACTCCTCTTCTGATAGATCAAGGGTCTCTGGAAAAATATGCTCTACCCCGGCGATTAGTCTTTCCCAGGACTCTGCTCCCTCTTGTGCCATATAGATATTGCCCATCCTTGATAATGCTTCAGTCCCTTCTAAGTCTTGGGCACCTTGTGTAAGCTTAAGAACGCCCTGAACAAAGGCACCAACATCACAGGATGGTTCTAATTGAGCCAAGATACTAATAATGGGCTCTTCCCCACACTCATGAGAATTGGGCCACTTTCTCATAAGAGCGCCAAAATGAGGAACTTTATGAGACCAGTCCCTCACAGGGATGGTATTCCCTAATACTTCAATAATATCGCTGTGACGGCTTATGCAGATAAGTTTTTCCCCCTGAGGTGTTTCAAGATTTTCCGGTTGCTCAAAGAGATCAACGAGGGGTTGCATGTGGTGTCTGAATTCTTCCTGATCTTGACAGTCACCCCTAACGCTTGCTAAAGCATTTGTAATTGTCCAAAGATCATCGATATCTCTATATGGGGTTACTTCCCCTCCTCCATTTAACCCATATTCTTCGGAAAAGCGCTTAACGTAGGACTGGATGTCCTGAAAATCTTCATAAGAAACGCCCGTAATGATTTGAATAAAAGATGAAAAATTATCGCTATGACCAAAAGGGGTATTAGAATCCAGAATAAATCCGGAAACAAATGTATGCACAGATAAACAGAAGTCATCGCTAGGAACAGAAGGTTGGGTTAAAAACCCTTTAACCATTTCTTTGGTTTCCCGATAGTCTAATGTATGCCCATTAATAGTTCGGAGAAAAGCGGACCTCTCTTCCAAATCCGCTGGAATGCATTCTCCATTAACAATAAAACAACAGTAAGAAAATAATAAAAATAATCTTTTTATAATCATAGTATTTATATCCACGCACAAAAATGTTCTTAAGGGGCGTGATTATGACATTTCTATTTAATATTACAATCATTTTTTAGTATTTATAATAATTTATTTATTAAGTTTTACATATAAATAAATATAAAAAATCACTGTTTGCTGTAGAATTACTTAATGACCTCAGTTCGGGATTAGAGGACCAAAACAAATGGATTTTTAAAAGGAATAAGTTCGATCTCAAGCCCCTTCGGGGCTCTGGAGGACTTTAGGTTCTGTGAAGGAAACTAACGAAGTTTCTTTCTTGAAAGTGATGAGCAAGAGTTGTCTCAAGATTAAAATCCCTGTTCTGTTTAAGAGCTTTGTCGTGAGCGCATCCTAAAGAATCTCCGTTGTGCAGGGCTTCTAGAAATATTCCTTGATCCAAAGGGACTGCCAGTACATGGGCCACAGTTCCTGCAGTTTTACAGAGAAAATAAAACTCTCCCCGGATAAAATTTTCTTCAAAAAGAGCCTCCTGCGTAAAAAGAAGTTTCAAATTATAGGAGGATTTAAAAAGCCGGAGGGTAGGACTCAAGACAAAAGTCAGCTCATCAAACCTATCGGGATTTATGTCTGCTAATCGAGACAGAAAGTCATCCCCGGCCTCTTCATAAGCATTTAAAGATTCCTGAAGATACCATTCTAAAGTAGCCAAATCTTTCAGAAGGGGATCTTTCAAAAGATTTGGAAACTCTTTTCCATAAAGACATAAATAAGGGTTAGGTGGTGGACTCTTTTCAATAAAACTCTCTGCCAAGCTCGAGAATTCTTTTTCCCCCAAAAACTTTTTTGTTTGTTTAAAGGTCCGAGACAAGGTTTTTTGAAGGGTATAGAATGTATGATACCGATGCACCTCCAGAGGCGTTTCAAGAGGGACAGAACTCAGGATCTGTTCCTTAAAACTCTTTTGAAGTTCATACAGTTTCATGGATGCCCTCCATGATTTTTTCCGCTTTTTTTGCCTCACCCAATAGAATCTCCAGGGAGGGGACATTATTGTCCCACTCCACCAATGTGGGAACAGGTCCTGAAATTTTAAGAGCATACTCATACAAATCCCAGACTTCTTCCGAAATGGCAGATCCATGATCGTCCACTAAAAAATCCGCCCTTACCCGATGATGGCCCGCAAGGTGCATTTCCTTCACAAGATCAAGTCCCCGAAAGGTCTCAATATAGGCGCGGGGACAGAAGCCATGGTTGGTAGCGCTCACGTAGACGTTGTTGATATCGAGCAATATTTTGCACCCACTTCGCGTGGCTACCTCTACCATGAAGACTTCTTCAGAAAAAGTAGACTGATGAAATGTCAGATACGAAGAAGGATTTTCCACCAAGATCTCCCGGCCTAAAAATTCTTGAGTCTGTTGGATATTCTGCACCAAAAGATTCAGGGATTCTTGAGTATAGGGGAGTGGCAACAAGTCATTCAGATAATGCCCCTCTAGAACACTCCATGCCACATGTTCGGATACAAGGCCAGGGTTCAATCTGTCACAGAGAGACTTTAGAAACTTTAAATGCTCAGGGTCTAAAGAAGGAGATCCTAAAGAAAGTCCCACCCCATGAAGGCTAAGGGGGTAATCTTGACGAATTTGTTCCAATATTTTTAGAGAGGATCCAATTTTATAATTTTCCGGATGAACCTCTAACCACGAAATATTTGGGCGTGGTGTTTCCAGAAAATCCTTAAAGTGGGGAAGCCTCAGCCCCACACCAACAGCGGTGGGAATTTTAGAGACCATAGTCCTTAGAGGCTAAAACTTTTGGATTATAAGGCGTGCATTTCACAGGTACTCCCCGATCCATGGAGGCCTCAAGAGTTCCCATGAGGTTTTTGCCCTCCGCATCATTTCCCACTACAGTATACTGGCATTGGCCTTTTGGAACCCATCGCCATGCGGCGGGATTACAGGCTTTGGCAGTACCTGCACACGTTGAAATATCCCCATCAAAAGACGCATAGGAGCAATCATTCTCATGATGACCTGCTACGCCATAGCACTTCTCATATTCCATAGGAGTGGGTTTAGGAAGGGGCGGCGCACCGGGAGGAGGGCCCCAGGGTGCGGGCGGAGAGGGAAATTTGCCGCCGCCAAAAGGATCGGCTCCCGATACACTGATCAGAGCAGACAACACAGCCGATGAAACAAGATACTTTCTTTTCATGATTCCCCTGGCTAAAGTATCGCAGAGTTTAAAAGAGGTTGTCAATCGTAGGAACATAAAAGAGGGTTAGAGTGCCTCCCCCCATTAAAGCGGGCCCCAAAGGAAATTTTTCTCGTTTTAAAACTATCCTATAAAACAGGGCTGTAAAAATTCCCAAAAGCCCCGTGTAAATGAGAAAAAAAGGAAAAGACTCAAGCGTATTAAAGGCCCCCAGAAGAGGGAAAAGCTTCAGGTCCCCGCCCCCTAAAGGGATTACCTTTTTATAAAACTTAAAAGAATAGAAAAGAGCAAAGATAAAGAAAAAGCTCAGGAGCCCACAGATAAGATGCTCTTCCCAAAACCCCCTTGAAAAAATCCATAGAATCAAGAGAAGGCCTATCCCATAGACTGCCTCCTTTGGAATCTTGCCAAACCGAAAATCCTCATAAGCAATGTATCCTCCCGTGAGGAGAAATACCCCCTTCAGGATAGTCAGCTCAGTCATGCCTTCTTGGGCTTAGTCGCTTTCTTTTTGGCTGGCGCCTTCTTCGGTGCTGCTTTCTTAGGTGCTTCTTTTTTAGGAGCAGATTCTTTCTTGGTAGAAGCCTTTTTTACAGCCTTTTCTTTTTTGACAGCGGGCTTTTCCTTCTTTTTTTCCAAGAGACGTTCTTTCCGTTCCAGGCTTTTTTGAGCCGCAAGTTCTTTGCTTTTGATGCGATCTAGAACGGCATCCAGATCCTTCTGCTTGCAAATTCCAAGATCCACCGGACTCCGAGGCTTAAGGTTGGACATATTCCAGTGGCTTCTATGACGAATTTTATCAATAGTGGTCTTCGTAGTTCCCACAAGTTTAATGATCTGGTTATCCGTAAGCTCAGGGTGATGTTTTAACAACCAACTCACTGCATCTGGTTTATCCTGACGCTTGTTGAGAGGCGTGTACTTAGGACCTGTGGTGCGACGATCTTTTTGGGAAACTGTCTCTCTAAGAACCATTCTATAGGAGGCATCTTGGGAGGCTTTTTCAATTTCTTCCCAAGTAATTTGCTCCGTGCTAACGGGGTCAATCCCCACAATAGAAAATTCGCCATCGGCCAGGGCCTGCACTTCCAGCACGTGGAAGTCGCAAAAATCAGCGATTTGCTCAAAAGTTAACGTCGTATTTTCCAAAAGCCAAACCGCTGTGGCCTTGGGCATCAATGGGATAGGCATAAAAACCCTCCTTCCAAAATTTGTTAAGACTGAGGGTCATTGTATTGGGAGTTTACGCCCGGGTAAAGCTTTTTTTGCAGAAAAGGCTAGAAAGAGGAGGGAGGTTCCCTTGTCATGAGGGTTGCAAAGAGGGAATTTTGATGCCGAAAGATTGACATCAGGTCCTATTTTAGACTATATGTGACCTAGAAATTAGGACATTGGGGGATAGTTTAGTGGTAGAACCCTCGACTCTGACTCGAGCAGCCAAGGTTCGAATCCTTGTCCCCCAGCCATTAACCTTATAGAGGAGTCATCTCATGTATTCAAAAGTAAGAACGTTTCTCGATACCTCAACCCTTCCGTCTTATGTTATTAAAGTTTTGGGGGGAAGCGGTCTTCTCGCTATTGCATCGCAAATCTCCATACCCTTTTATCCTGTGCCCATGACGTTGCAATCGGATACGGTGATGTGCTTGGCCCTCCTATGTAGTCCGTCTGTCGCAGCGGGAATCATCATAACGTTTATTTTAGAAGTAGCTTTGGGTCTTCCTTTCTTGGCAGGATTTTCCGGAGGAATTCACTGTTTGACAGGGACAACAGCTGGGTATGTCTTTGGTTTTCTACCAATGGCCTGGATTATAGCCTTTTTGACCCAGGGAGTGCCAAACTTGTCTAGAAAAATCCTAGCCTGTAGTGCAGGGCTCATGATCCTGTTTTTCTGCGGTGTTTCTTGGCTTAGCACCTTTATCGGCTTAGAGAATGCCCTGAAATTTGGTCTTTACCCCTTTGCCCTCAAGATTCCTTTCAGCATTGCGTTCGCAATTATCGTCAGTCTCTTCATAAAAAATAAAGCACGTTAAGGAAGGCAAGACAACGGGGTTGTTCTTTGCTATATATAAGCGAGAGTGACCAATGAGTAGTTTAGAGAAAGATGAATAAAGGTTTTTTTACGAGAGTATTTTTGTTGATGATTGTGGGGGGACTCCTCTCAGGATGCAAGACAGACAAAGACGAAAAATATGATGAAAAGCCCGTTGAAGAGCTTTACAAAAAAGCCACAGACAACGTTAAGGATGGGAACTTTAAGAAAGCGGGGGGAGACTTTGAAGAGGTTATCCGCCAGCATCCCTATTCGGCCTACGCAACTCGGGCCCAGCTCATGGCGGCCTATGCCTATTACCGAGCCCAGAAATATGAGGACGCCATCGTCAGCGCAGATGCCTTTGTTCAGCTCCATCCTGCCAATAAAGATGTGCCCTACGCCTATTACCTGAAAGGTCTTTGTTTCTACAATCAGATTTCCAGCGTGGAACGAGATCAAAAGATGACAGAACATGCTTTTGATACCTTTCAAGAATTGATCAAAAGATTTCCTTTAAGCCCTTATTCTAAGGATGCTAAACTAAAGCTAGATCTGACATCGGAATTTTTGGCCGGGGGATGCATGGAAGTTGGGCGTTTTTATCAAAAGGAATTTCTCCCCATATCGGCGGTTAATCGCTTCATGTGTGTGGTAACAAAGTATGAAACCACGTCTCAGGTTCCGGAGGCATTGTACCGACTGATTGAGGCCTACTTAGAGTTGGGCATTGAGAAAGAAGCCCAAGCATGCCTCCTGGTCCTAGGGCACAATTTCCCAGGTACGGTTTGGTATAAAGATGGGTATGAATTACTTTCGTCCAAAAATTTGTTGCCCAGTAGCAAGTCTAAAATCAAACTTAAAAAAACATGGGGGCAGCCGGCAAATGCTGCAAAGTCTAACTATCCATAATGTGGTGGTCATTGACCACCTGCATTTGGATCTTTGTTCTGGATTTTCCGTTTTAACCGGAGAGACAGGGGCGGGAAAATCTATCCTTCTCCAGGCCCTAGGCCTGGTTTTGGGAGAGAGAGCCCCTTCTGGGTTTGTCCGTCATCAAGAAAAAGAGGCCTCTATCATTGCCGTATTTCAGGTGGATCTTAAGTCTCCCCTTTCGAGCCTTTTAAAAGATCAAGGATGGGCAGGGGAAGAAACGGTCATCGTCCGCCGCCTTCTGACGGCAGATGGAAGAAGTCGTGCCTTTGTAAATGATCAGCCAGTGACCCTTGGCTTCCTTAAAAAAATAGCTGAACAATTGGTGGAAATTCACGGGCAATTCGATCATTTGCTGGAGGTTTCTACCCATCAAGAAACATTAGATATTTATGGTCAGCTTCAGGAAATTTTGTCCTCCGCAGGGGAGGCTTTTCACGCCTGGAAGGCATCTGTTCAGAAATTAGAAATATTACAGAAAGCTTTGAGAGACTCAGAGGATCGCCAAGAATTTTTGGATTTTGCCATTGAGGAGTTGGAGGCTCTTAACCCTCACCCTCAAGAAGAGGAAACTCTGTTGGAGAAGCGACAGTTTCTGATGGGATTTGAAAAGCTCACTTCTACCCTCCGGTCCATTCGAGAGGCTTTAACGGAGCCCCTATCCGTGGAGGCGGCCCTTCGTACAGCCTACCGGCCCCTTACGAAGCTTACGCAAAACAGAGACATGTTCCAGAGGTTGGAAGTATCCCTTGAGAATGCCCTTCAGACGACCCAAGAAATGATGGGGGAGTTGGGTCAGTTGGAATATGATTTGGCCAAAGAGGCTCCAGATAATTTAGAAGATGTGGAGATGCGTCTTTCTTCCCTCCGGGCTATGGCCCGGAAACATGGAAAACTAACGGATGATCTCCCTCTTCTTTTGGAGCAGTTTCGGGAAGAGAGATCCTTTTTGACGAAGGGGGATCAAGAGATCTCCCAACTGCAGAAGGAAGGGAGGGAGAGGAAACAGGCCTATGAAGATGTCGCTACAATTTTGCGGCAAAGGCGGGAGGAAGTAGCCCTTACCTTATCAAAAAAAGTCCAAGAACAGCTAGCCCCCCTCAAGCTCCCCCATGTGATTTTTGAGGTGCATTTTCAGAATCTTCTAGAATCCCAGTGGACGGCTCAGGGGAAGGAGCGTCTTGAGTTTTGGGTGTCCACCAATGTGGGGGTGGCGCCAGGTCCTTTAAAGAATGTGGCGTCCGGTGGAGAGCTCTCTCGGATTATGCTGGCTCTTAAGGTTATTCTAAAGGAGCAAAAGAGGGTGCCGACTCTTATTTTTGACGAAATTGATACAGGCCTTGGAGGGGCTGTAGCTTCTGCCATGGGGGAACGTCTTAGATCCCTTTCAAAAGATACGCAGCTCTTTGCTATTACGCATTCCCCTCAATTGGCGGCCTATGCTCATCATCATTGGCATGTGACGAAGACACAGACGGGAGGATTAACTCAGACAAAGGTGGTGTCTCTGACCACTGCAGAAGAGCGCCTTGAGGAAATGGCCCGGATGCTTTCCGGGAAACAGGTGACGACAGAGGCCCGCGCGGCCGCCCAGGAGTTGATCAGAGGAGTTCACGATGTCTAGTCTGCGTCCTATCTCAGTAAACCAACTTACGGAGAAAGAGGCCGCTCTTGAGCTTGCCCATTTGGCAGAAGAGTTAGCCCATCATGACCGGCTCTACCATGAACAAGATGCTCCTGAAATTACGGATGAAGCCTATGATGCTCTGGTTTTGCGCAATAAACAGATCGAAGAGCGGTTTCCCCATCTCAAAAGAAAAGACAGCATTTCTGAGCGGGTGGGAAGCCAGCCCTTGGGATCTTTCAAAAAAGTTACTCACTTAAAACCTATGCTTTCCTTGGATAATGCCTTCAAACAGGAAGATGTGGAAGCGTTCCTAACCCGTTGTAAAAAGCTTCTCCACCAGGAGACCCTGGAGCTTATGGCGGAACCTAAAATTGATGGACTTTCGGCGGCCCTGACCTATGAAAATGGTCGCTTGATCCAGGCAGGAACTCGGGGTAATGGGGATGTGGGAGAGGACATTACGGAAAACGTAAAAACCATTCGCACCATTCCTTCTTCCTTAAAAGGATCTTATTTTCCAAAAAAGATAGAAGTGCGGGGAGAAATTTATTTGCCCAAACAAGCTTTCTTGAAACTCAATGAGGAACGGGAAAAGGAAGGCCTTTCTGTCTTTGCCAATCCTCGCAACGCGGCCGCAGGATCAGTTCGACAATTGGATTCTGCCATTACCGCTTCTCGTCCTCTCCATTTTTTCGCCTATGCCGTGGTGAGCGATGAGGAAGTGGCACCGACCCAAGAAGGTCTCTTGAAACTTTTAAAGGACTGGGGCTTTATAGTGAACCCCCTTATTGAAAAATGTCGAAATGAAAAAGAATTGATGGCGTTTTATGAAAAGATTAACGCAGAGAGGTCTTCTCTTGATTACGATATCGATGGGGTGGTTTATAAGGTTAATACATTTAAAGACCAGGAGGCTCTAGGATTCATTGCCCGTTCCCCTCGGTGGGCCTTGGCTCACAAATTTCCCGCTCAACAGGCCACTACAACTTTGAAGAATATCTTGATCCAAGTGGGACGCACGGGGGTATTGACCCCCGTTGCAGAACTTGAACCCATCACCGTAGGGGGCGTTTTAGTTTCTCGGGCTACGCTCCACAACGAAGAAGAAATTATGCGTAAAGATATTCGAGTGGGTGACAAAGTTTTGATACAGCGGGCGGGAGATGTGATTCCCCAGGTGGTTCGGTCTTTAGGGGTTGAGGGAAGTCGAAGAGCTGATCCTTTCCCCTTTCCAAAGAGATGCCCCGTCTGCGGAAGTCATGTGGTTAAAGAAGTAGGAGAAGTGGCCTGGCGCTGTAGTGGAGGGCTTATCTGCCATGCGCAAACCTTGGAGAAACTCCGGCATTTTGTCTCAAAGCATGCCTTTAATATTGAAGGGCTGGGGCATAAACGCATAGACTATTTCTGGGAGAAAAAGCTTATTGAAACCCCGGCGGATATTTTCACGCTAGAGCAGCGGGATAGGCATAAGGTGACGCCTCTCAAGACCGAAGAAGGGTGGGGAGAACAGTCCGCCAAAAAACTTTTTGAGGCTATCCACCAACGAAGTCAAGTGTCTTTGGATCGATTCATTTATGCTCTTGGCATCCGGCATGTGGGACAGGTGACCGCGCATATTTTGGCCGCTCATTATGAAACCTTTGAGCAGTGGTGGGCGGAAATGCAAAAGGAAACCGCCTATGAAACACTTTTAACGCTAGAGGGGGTCGGAGAGGTGGTGGCGACTTCCTTGAAGAACTTTGCGGAAGAACCCAACAACGTCCACCAAATGGAAAAATTGATACCTCATTTGAAGATTCTGCCCGTAAGAAGGAAGATGGCGGGGTCCCATCCTTTGGCGGGAAAAACCCTGGTGTTCACGGGAACATTAAAAAACATGACGCGGGATGAAGCGCAGGCTAAAGCACGGGCCCTGGGGGCAAAAGTAACCAATACGGTCTCTTCTCAAACGGACTACGTGGTGGCAGGAGAGGCGCCGGGAAGTAAAGTGCAGAAGGCTAAAAAGCTAGGCATAACAATCCTTGACGAACTGGAATGGGAGAAACTTTTCCAAGAGAAATAGGATTTTTTTCTCAAATTATGAGAAAAAAGACAGATTTCCGCCATTTTTTTAGAGATTTTTGTGGATCTTTTTGTTTTTTGTAGTAAAATCCCTGCATTATAAGTTTAACTTTAAGGAGAACTAAGAATGAATAAAGCTGATCTTATCAGACACGTAGCAAGCGCTTCAGACCTTTCTTCTGGGGAAAGTGAACGCGCGGTTAACGCTGTTTTTGATGCTATTATCAAGACACTCAAAGAAGGCAAAGAAGCTCGTTTTGTAGGCTTCGGTAGCTTTGGTGTTTCTAGCCGTAAGGCGCGCACAGGCCGTAATCCTAGAACTGGCGAAAAGATTCAGATCGCTGCTTCTAAGAACGCTCGCTTCCGTGCTGGCAAAGAATTCAAAGACTCTTTGAATTAAGAATTTTTCCCTTTCCCCCTCCTTTGGAAATTTTCCGAAGAGGGGGGGAAAAGGGTTTCTAAGTCCCTTGCGGAGGATACTACCGCTGGTTAGAGGGCTCTCAAGCCCATTCACTTTTAACACACCCTCACTTTTTTCTTGAATTCTTATCCTACTTCAGCTATTCTCACCCCTGTTTAGACGACTGTGGGCGGCACTACATATGGTGCCGGGCATGCCTCGGCGTCATTATTTTATATATCAAAGGAGATAAAAATGCCCAAGATGAAGACAAATAGTAGTGCTAAAAAGCGCTTCAAAATAACTGCATCCGGAAAAGTTTGCAGCACCACTGCCGGAAAAAACCACTTCCGTCGTAACAAAAGCCAGCGCATGATTCGTGACTCACGGGGCACTCAGATCCTTAAGGACTGTGATGCTAAGTTGGTCATCAAAATGCTGCCGTACGCATAGGGAGATAGAAAAATGGCAAGAGTCAAAAAGGGTGTAACCGCCCACGCAAGACATAAAAAGGTTATTGATCAAGCAAAAGGATTTAGAGGACGTTCCAAGAACTGTTTCCGCATCGCTGTGGAACGGTTGGAAAAAAGTCTTCAGTATGCGTACCGCGATCGCCGCAAGCGCAAGATTCAATTCCGCGCTTTGTGGATTCAACGCATCAACGCCGCTGTGCGAATTCATGGGCTCACCTATTCTCAATTCATCAACGGGTTGAAGAAGGCTGAGATTGAAATGGACCGGAAGGTATTATCTGATCTTGCAATTCGCGAGAAAGAAGCTTTCAAGGCCATTGTGGATCAAGCAAAAGCCGCGTTAAACTAAATTAAAATTTATGTGAAAACCGGGATTTCTGGAGATCAGAGTCCCGGTTTTTTATTGAGATACCCCTTCCCCTAGAGAGGGTTTTATACCCGGGGAGCGCTGCGAATAGACCTCATTTTTAAGCCTTTGGACAAAAAGTTGGTTACATAAAGATTTATATCATCTATTTCTGGCTCAGGTAAGTGCACCCGAGAATCTTTAAAAGCTAAACCATTTTCTTTCCAAAATTCTAAGATTTTTTCTGGATAAGGCACTTGTTTTATATATTGAGTAAAGTAGCTCCTTAAAAATTTATCCCTCAGGATTTTATAATCTTCCTTTGGAATTTGTTGGAAGAACAAGTCTAAAATGATATGGCCCACATCGATCATGGGAGATTCTTTGTCTTTTAAGGAACGAGACATACGTTCAAAATCGATAAAAATGATCTTTCCCTTTTTTAAATTAACGAAGACATTATTACTGTGAGCATCTTGATTGATAACCGTTTTACATTCTGTGCAGGATTTTTCTGGCACCCAGAGACCACATCTATCTTCCGTCATTAACTTCAAATGAAAATTAGCCAAAGTCCTTCCCAAAAGACCATAGGCCTTCAAAAGATCAGTTTTTGACTTGGTTGCAGCATTTGTCCCTGGCTTACTAGATTTAAAGTTTTTAATTAAAGCCTCTAACGGTAGTCCTTTTGCTGCGTGCAGAAGTTCAAAATAGAAAGATTTTCCATTAAACTCGTATTTATAAAATTTTTCTGCAAATGCCAGTTTAGGCATAGAGTCGTCATGTAAATTTTGAGTTCTCATCACCTCTCTATCTCTATGAACGGCTTGTAACCCTTTAATTTCATCCAAGGCAAAAATTTCGTTTTTAAAGGGCTTTATTATAAAATGTTGATCTTCTTCACCTGCGTAAGGGTCTGGGGCCTTCTCAGTTTTTCTTTTAACAAAAACACTGCACCAACTCCAACCATTTCTACCTGTAGATACATTATTTTGGGCTCGAACTACAAACTTATCCGGGGGAAAAAATTCTTTTTCCATAAAAGCCTTTAGACCATCTTGTGTTAGGAATCCCATGAGTCTGGGGTTATCCCTAATAATGCCCTTTTTTCCAAAGTCATCCAAGGGAACAGTCTGAATCTCCCAATGGTCTGGCTCTTCTTTTGTTGCAGAAAAACTTTCCCCGAGACAAAAGCAGAAAAACACAAGACCTAAAATTTTATTCCTAGTAAGGCACATTTTCACATTTCCCCTGTGTATCTACAATGACACTTTTTCTAATCATGGATCAATACTCGGAAAATTTCAAGGTTATCTTAAAATATTTCCACATTCAATTTGCTTTTTCCTTCCATTTCCGTTAATAAATAGCCCATGAAACAAGCCATTATATTTCCGGGTCAGGGATCTCAAAGTATCGGCATGGGGCGCGAAATTGCGGCAAGCTTTCCTGAGGCCAGGGCCGTTTTCGAAGAAGTGGATGATACCCTCTCTCAAAAACTATCCACTCTTATGTTTGAGGGGCCCCTTGAAGAGCTGACCCTTACAGAGAATGCCCAGCCGGCTCTTATGGCCGTGAGTATGGCTTTGGTTCGTGTTTTAGAAAAAGGCAACATCCCCATCCATACTTTTTCTTATGCAGCAGGACATTCCTTGGGGGAATACTCAGCGTTGTGTGCCACAAACGCTTTTACGCTCTCGGATACAGCCACACTTTTACGAGCCCGGGGTCTTGCCATGAAGGACGCCGTACCCAACGGGAAAGGCGGTATGATGGCCATCCTCGGCGGCGATCTTGAGACAATTGAAAAGCTATGTGAAGAAGCTTCCCAATTCGGAATCTGCACCATTGCCAATGACAATTGTCCAGGACAGATCGTGATCAGCGGGGAAATTGTGGCCCTTGAGCAGATACCGGCCCTGGCTGAAAAACACGGTGTTCGGAAATGCATTTCTTTAAATGTGAGTGGCCCCTTCCACAGCATCCTTATGGAGCCCGCAGCCCTCATCATGAAAAAGTATTTGGAAGAAACGCCGACGAGAGATCCCATAGTTCCTATTCTCCCCAACGTGACCGCGGTGCCCGAAACCCGCCATGATTTTTTGAGGAACATGCTGGTGCGGCAAATCACGGGTCAAGTGCGCTGGCGGGAGACGCTTCTAAAATTACAAGACCTGGGGGTTAAACGTCTTGTGGAAGTGGGTTCTGGGACTGTGCTCACGGGCTTAGTAAAGCGCACCTGCCCTGAGATGGAGGTGTTTTCCATCCATACGCCTCAAGAACTCGACGCTTTTGTTAATAAAATCTCTGTATAAAAGGAAAAAATAATGTTCGATTTGAAAGACAGAAAAATACTTGTAACCGGCGCTTCTGGATCCATCGGCCGTGCCGTTGCTTTGGCTTATCATAAGCAAGGGGCAATAGTGGCCCTCAGCGGTCGTCAGAAAGAAAAACTGGAAGCAGTGGCCCATGAGATGGGAAATACCCGAGTTCATATCATTCCTTGTGACCTCTCAAATGATGAGGAGGTTGGCACCTTAATTCCCCGTACGTTTGAAACTTTGGGTGGCATCGATACCCTTGTCAACAATGCGGGCATTACCCGGGATGGGCTCACCTTCACTATGAAATTACCAGACTGGCAGGAAGTGCTTCGGGTGAATCTGGAGGTAGCCTTCCGACTCTCCCAGGCAGCTCTCAAGCCCATGCTGAAAGAAAGATTTGGGCGTGTGATTAATGTTGCTTCTGTGGTGGGTATTACGGGCAATCCGGGGCAACCCAATTACTGTGCGGCAAAAGCGGGACTCATTGGATTTTCTAAGGCCTTGGCCAAAGAAGTTGCCAGCCGAAATATCACGGTGAATTGTATTGCGCCGGGATTCATTTCTTCCCCCATGACCACATCCTTAACAGAAGAGCAGCAGGCGAGAATTTCCGCTACTATTCCTGGAGGGAAAATGGGAGAGCCGGAAGATATCGCAGCAGCGGCTGTCTATCTGGCAAGTACAGAGGCGTCTTACGTCACGGGCCAGACCATCCATGTGAATGGCGGCATGGTGATGATTTAGGGGCTATGGTTTGCAAGAATGCAGGCCCTCGGTTCTCCTCCTATAGCCTGAATCTTGACCTTTTTTTCCTACTAGAAGTTTTATGATAATAGTTATAGAATGACTTCCGGGTTCTATGGCACAAGAGTCGGAAAATCTAGGAGGAGGCCACATGCTGAAAAAAACTTTCTTTATGATATTGGTCCCCTTAGGGGTTTTGGGATATGTCTCTGCAGAAGAGACAGATGTTTCTGGAGATGAAAGACGCAGGTCAACCCCATGTTCCCCCAGGGAAAGTCGTCGAGTTTCAAAACAGGCAATGGATCAGGACCCATTTGAACAAAAACGGAGTGCAGTTGCTTCTGCAATTTCGAGTTTAGGCATTGAGGATGAGGAGTCTATTCTTCCTTATTTTTCAGAAATACCGAGACATTTACTTGGAGTATTTACAAAAGATCTAGGCGCATTTGCAGTAAAAATCAGAGAGCTTACAGGTAGAAGTTATGAAGAGACCATCAAAAATGTGTCTCGAGAGTTGAGTTGCCTCTTTTTGCGCTTTCAGGAGCGCCCAAGAATTTTAGAATCCATTGTTCATGAAAGTGCTACCCAGTTTTCTGGAAGACTAAACTTGAAAGTAAGCGGGGCATCTTCTCCAAAAAAAGTGTCTAAAAAAACTAAGGCAGATGTTATTTCACCAGGATTTTTTCCAAAATTTTTCGCAGATATAACAAGATCTATTTTAGACAGAGATCAAACAATTCCAGGGATTTCCGAGAAAAGATGGAACGAAGATTTCACAGATTTTTATGACAAGGAGAATAGGGAGATGATTTTGGAAGGTTCTAAAGAAGTGAACATCCAAGATAGACCCTGGTATGAGCACATGACGGCAGTTACACCTAATCCAGATCTTGAATTTTTTGAACTCTTAGGGGGGACTTCTGATCGATCCAAAGTCTGGGTCCGAAAGATGGTAAAAAGTTATTCATCAGATAGGATGCCTTTAAATTCTTTAAAGATGACAAAGTATTTTCTAAAATCCCCTGAAGAATTGCAGGTTCATATTGAAAAAGTATTCGATACATTTTTTAGTGAGGACTTTGAAAAAAGCAAAGATTCTCAAGGAAGAATAGTGCATTTGTTTATGGAAAATTCAAAGGGTCCTAAAGTTTCTTATATTTCTCACTTTGTAAATATTATGGGATTCTTGGGGGACAAATTTAAAGGGGAGCTTGTGGTTAGGTTTGTTGAAAAACTAACAGCTCCAGGATGGGAGTATGTTGAAAAAAAAATTCAAAGGTCTAGAGACCTCCCGGAATTTAATTCTATGGTTTTTGATCTAGATACTCTTTTTTTTGTGGGGAGAGAGGAAGCGCAGCGCACAGCTTCTGTGTAAAAAAGAGTTTGCCTATCCCAAACACTTGCAAAAACATCCAAAAACGCCTAATATCCAACCTTGTATGAAGCGATCGTAAGTGCGGAGCGTGTGCGGGAGTAGCTCAGGGGTAGAGCATAACCTTGCCAAGGTTAGGGTCGAGGGTTCGAATCCCTTCTCCCGCTCCAAACTTTGATTTCTTCAGTTTATTAGTAAAATCATAGGTCCTCGATGGCATTAGATAACTTGTCGTCCCCCCTGGTTTCCTCCCAAAAAATTATTCAGGAAACAGTTCAATACGCTTCAAAAAAACTCAAAGATCCTGTCCTTGAGGGGGTTATTCCTGTGTTTTATGGAAAATTGCCTGCGGAAGATTTACTGGAATATACACCGGAAGACTTGGCCCATATGGCGAAAAATATGGTGAAGGCCACGAACAGTAAAAAGATCCCTTTCATCAATATCTATAATCCCACACAGCAATCCCATGGGTGGGCGTCACCCCATACGGTCATTGAAGTGGTGTCTGAAAAACTTCCCTTTTTGGTGGACTCTTTATCCGCGGCTCTTCAGAATCAAAAACACACGGTCTACCTTTTAATTCGCGCTCCATTTGAAAACAAATCTGTTCTCTACATTGAACTCTACGATCAGTTAGAGGAAGGGGATATGGCCCTGTTAAAAGAGATTCTGGAAACAGTATTAAAAGATGTCCAGGTGGCCGTTACTGATTGGCACGCCATGCGGGCAAAGATTTCTGATTCTATCCAAGATATTGCCCATGACAAAATGCCTTTTAAAAAAGAGGAAAAGGAAGAAATTGAGTGCTTCCTAAAATGGTTAAGTGAGGGATCTTTCACTTTTCTCGGATATCGGCAATATGATTTTAAGGGAGACTCTGGAAAAATAACGGTTTCCGAAAAGCTAGGGATTCTAAAAACTTTTAAGGACAGCTTTTTTGGTCCAACCACAAAAACAGAAGAAGACGTGTTAGCCTACAAAATGAAACAGGAAAACCAGTTTCTCTCCTTCACCAAGACCATGGTAAAATCCACGGTTCACCGGGATGCGCCTCTGGATGTGATTCGGCTGACGCGGTTTGATGACAAGGGACACATTGTTGGGGAAAGACAATTTTTTGGGCTTTTCACCTCAGAAGTTTACAGCAAGAGCATCCGGAACATTCCCCTGTTGCGGCGGAAGGTGGATCTAGTTCTGGAGAAGGCGGGCATCAAGCTGGATAGTCATGAGGGGCGTGCCTTTGTCCATATTCTGGAGTCTTTTCCAAGAGAAGAATTATTTCAAACAGACGTGGATCTTTTGGCGGAAATGGGGAATGCCATTCTGCATCTGAAAGAACGCCAGAAGTTGGCGCTTTTTGTGCGGCCCGATCCCTTGGAACACTTTGTCTCATGCCTTGTGTATGTGCCGAAGGATCGCTATTCAGCTCTTTTGCGCCTTGAAATGGGAGACGTGTTGGCCCAATGCCTCAAAGGCAAAGTCGTGTCTTTCCAAACACACATGGGCGGAGATCTTCCCATGGCACGGGTTCTTTACACCATTGCTACTGAGCCTCGATTTGAAGATACCATTTTGTGCGACGTGCAGAGTACGGAAAAAACCCTTTCTCACCTTTCTTTGTCCTGGGAGGATCGTCTGAAAGAAGTCCTGATTGAACAAGTTGGACAACGCCGGGCACGTCAAGTGGCAAAGATTTTTGAGGGAGCCTTTAGTGCGGCCTATCAAGAAGATTTTACGCCAACGCAAGGTGTTAAGGATATTGGATATGTGGAAGAAGCTCTGAAAGAGGGAGCCCTGAAGATTCAGGTGGAGCAATCAGATGGGGACGGAAAGCCCATTTTGAATTTGAAATTTTTTCATCCCAAAAAACCCATTGTTCTATCGGATATTTTTCCCATGCTGGAAAATATGGGCCTCAAAATTTTGACGGAAACCCCCTATGAAATTCAGGGAGCTTCTCAAGATATGCCCGTGTGGCTTCACCATTTTATAGCGTACCCTTTAAAGCCCTTAGAAGTTCCTTTGGCGGAGGTTCAGCCCCATTTGATTAATTGTCTGACGGAAACATGGATGGGGCATGTGGAGAATGATGCTCTTAACCAGTTGGTTCTGTCTGCCAATCTTACCACCCGGGAAGTGATGGTGCTGCGGGCTTACTCCAAATACATGCACCAGATTCGGTGGAATTATGCGAATGCTGCCGTGGCCAGCTGTCTTTCCTATTACCCAACAACTACGAAGTTGTTGAGGGATCTCTTTCTTGCTCGGTTTGATCCAGAAAAGACAGAAAAATCTTTGGAAAAAACAATTCTAGCAGCCCTAGAAGCCCAATTCGAGCAGGTAGTTAACGCCAATGATGAGGCAATTTTACGAGGATTTTTAAACCTGATTCAGTCCACGCTGCGGACAAACTATTTCCAAAACAAGCCCTATCTTTCTCTCAAATTCCAGTCGGATCTCTTGCGAGATCTAGAAGATACAAAACCCCTGTACGAAGTCTTTGTTTATGCTCCCTGGATGGAAGGAATTCATTTGCGGGGAGACCGTGTGTCCCGCGGAGGGATCCGATGGTCTGATCGTCGAGAGGATTACCGCAAAGAAGTCCTGGAGTTGATGAAGGCCCAAAACATCAAGAATGTGGTCATTGTACCCCGGGGGGCAAAGGGTGGTTTTATTGTAAAGAAATCCACACCAGCTACTTCTTACCAGGATCATCTGCAGGAGGGAATTCGGTGCTATAAAACTCTGATCTCTGGGCTCCTGGATATTACAGACAATTGGGTCCAGGGCAAAATTGTGCCGCCTCTTAATGTAAGGCGCCGAGATGGCGATGACCATTACCTTGTGGTGGCGGCAGATAAGGGAACGGCAACTTTCTCAGACATCGCCAACGGACTTTCCCAAGAGTATGGCTTTTGGATGGGAGATGCCTTTGCATCGGGGGGATCTCAAGGGTACGACCATAAGAAAATTGGGATTACATCCCGGGGAGCCTGGGAGTCGGTGAAGCGCCATTTCCGAGAATTGGGTCAAGATATCGACCATCATCCCTTTACCGTGACGGGCGTAGGGGATATGGCGGGAGATGTGTTTGGAAATGGCATGCTGCTCTCAAAACAAATCAAGCTTGTGGCTGCGTTCAATCATGCGCATATTTTCTTAGATCCCACTCCTGATCCTCTAAAGAGCTATGAAGAGAGGAAGCGCCTTTTTAATTTGCCACGATCTTCTTGGGCCGATTATGATCCAAGAACGGTGTCCAAGGGTGGCGCTATTTTTGAGAGATCTGCCAAAACTCTAACGCTGACACCCGAGATTCAGAAACTCTTAGGACTGAAGCAGACAACTATTACGCCCAACGACTTGATTCAAGTGATTCTGAAGAATCCTGTGGATCTCCTGTGGCTCGGAGGCATTGGAACCTTTGTGAAAGGCCAGGAGGAAACTAATGGGGAGGTTGGGGATCGGGCCAATGATGCCTTGCGCATTAATGGCAGAGATCTTGGTTGTAAGGTTGTGGGAGAAGGAGCCAACCTTGGGTTTACGCAGTTGGGGCGTTTGGAATATGCAGCCAAGGGTGGAAAACTAAATCGCGACACCATAGATAATTCTGCCGGGGTGGATTGCTCTGATCACGAGGTGAATATCAAAATCTTGTTCCAGGGGGTTGATATTTCTTTTGATGAGAGAAATAAGATTCTGGAGCAAATGACGGAAGAGGTGGCGGCTCTTGTGTTGAGGCACAATTATTTACAGACCCAAGCCATCAGTATGATTGAAAGCCAAGGATATGAGGCCTTGCCGGCGGAAGCCCATCTTATGACAATTCTGGAACGGGAAGGATTTTTGAACCGCCAGGCTTTGGTGTTGCCCTCTGGAGAGGAAATGGAAGGTCGGCATCAGGAAAAGAAGGGGATGACGCGCCCGGAGATCTCCCTCCTGTTGGCATGTACAAAATTGTTTGTCTTCAAACATATTATGGCGTCCAAGCTATTGGATACAAAAGAACTCAAAGAAACCCTCTTCAATTATTTTCCGAAAGAACTGAGGGAGAAATTCCCCGAAGCCATCGAAAATCATCCCTTGCGACGGGAGATTATCGCGACCGTGGAAGCCAACAATTTGGTGAACCGCATGGGGCTAACTTTTGTGACCGACTGTATGAAACGAGCCAAGGCATCTGCGACAGACGTCATTGAGGCTTATATGAAAGTACGCGCCGAGGCCAATCTCCAGAAGAACTGGACTGAAATCGAAGTGCTGGATGGCAAAGTGAATCCCTGTGAACAAGACAAGAAACTAAAAGAAATTGTTGTGAAAGCTGAAAAGCTTGTGTCAGAAAATCTTAAAAAAATTCAATAGCCTCATTTATAAAAACTCCAAACTATTGAATTCTTAATAAAAGATTACCATATAATGGGTAGCTTTTTAGAGAGACATAATTGAAATGAGATATTTTACAGCTGTTTTTATATGGATGAGTCTTTGTTTTTCAGACAGCTATGGCGCTGCATGTGCTGAAAATACGTATGTCCAGTCTTCTTCTCAAAGAATTCCAGAAGCTTACTGGCCCATCTATGACGCTTTTGATCAATTATTTCAGAATCTTCAGACTCGAAAAGAGGGGGCATATATCCGAAATGAGATCCTTCGAAATAGCGCGGAATCTTCTCTGGAAAAACAAAAGGTTATTGAGAGAAACCTTATTTCTGTTAAGGACAGTGATTTATTTTTTGGAAAGGTAGAAAAATCTCTTAATAGCCTTCTCAATGTTAAAAGACTTTCAAAATCAGATTCGAACATATTTGTGCCCATGAACTTATTTTTTAGAAGTCTTGTGGATATCCGCATGCAAGAGCTTAATAACATTTTCTGTTCATTCATAAAGGAGGACGGCCTTGCGCCGACGAATCCTTTTTTGTTTGAGAAGATATCTGCTTCCAAAGAGTCTCCCTGGAAAACTAAGTATAACCTTAGCCTTCAAGAAGAAGAGACTCATAATTATCAACTTTTTCATCTCTTGATTGTAGCTGTCCATGATCAACTCAAAGGAAACTTAGATTCAGAGACAGTTTCTCTTATGCAAAGGACTCCCTGTTTAAAAGGTTTTTTGGAAGCGCCAGATACAATTGGTGGATATGACGAGGTTGCTGGGTTTGGGCTCTTGATGCCTTTCTATGAGATAAGATTAAATCTCATACTTGAGGATCCCTCTGTAGTTGTAAGGTTTAAAGCTGTAAAATGGTCGAGGGAAAAATTTGGCGTTTTGTTAACGGGTCTGAGAAATAAAGAAAGCACTTTAGAATGGAAGAATAACTCCCTCAAAGAATTTTATGGTTTGGCCCCCCAAGATTTTATGCAGCAAGTTTACAAGGTATCTCCAGAAACTCTGAGTAAAAACAGGACCAAAACTGAAGAATCCAAAACAAGGTTGGCTTCAAAAGCTCTTGGAAATCTTTGGAGCAAAAATGATTTGATGATTCATTTCTTAAAAGAGTGGGGACTTCAGCTTAATGGGGAAACTTACTTGCTAGAAGAATTCAAAAAGCCTAAGAAAAAGAAGAAGAAAGGGGCTGCTGAAGCAGGTCCAGTGGAAGAAGATGTTGACTTGGGACCCTCTCTCTTTGCTCAGCCAGTAGAACCAGAATCTAAGGTAAAAGCACCTGAGAAAGAAGATAATCCTGTCGCGGTTGTTGTTGTGGAAGAGGAAGAGGCGCCAGCCGCTGCAGTCCCGGCCGTAAGGTTTCCAGAGGAGAAAAATATTGGAGAGCCTACTCTTGTAGGGGTACGTGAACTCGCAAACTTTATTTTAAAAAACAGAGGATCTTTTTCTCCATTAAAAGTGCTTAGAGAAAGAGAGCAACGTGCTTTAGATAATCTTTTTGATTATGAAAAAAAGATTTCTTGGGAAGAGGCCCAAAAGGTATGGAGCTCTTTAGGGGGAACATTCACCTTAAACCATGGAACATCCCATGGACGCTATAAGCATGGGTATTTTGGTCCACTCTCTGGTCATGGCAGTCAGCCTCATGGAGGGCGTGATACTTTGTCACCAGGGGCGCTTGTCCAGCTTCGTTCTTATATCCTTGTGCTCGGATACAAGCCAAGCGGTTGGACGGGGGAGATTGATCTCGAGGCCTATGTGATGGATCGTACGCACAAAAGGTAGATCCCTTTAGACGCAGGGCCGACGCATCTAAAATGAAAACAAGATCGTCACCCCTGCCTTTAGACGCCATACATATGGAAACTCTGCACAATCCATGCTAAATTGGCTCTATGACAGAACTAAGCCGTAGTTTTCAGGGGATCATTTTAAATCTTCAAAATTTTTGGGCCAAGCAGGGCTGTGCGATTGTGCAGCCTTATGATATGGAAATAGGGGCAGGTACTTTTCATCCAGCCACAGCTTTGAGAGCTTTAGGTCCCAAGCCCTGGCGTGTGGCGTTCGTGCAGCCCTGTCGGCGTCCTAAGGATGGACGCTATGGGGAAAATCCCAATCGGACCGGGCACTATTATCAATTTCAAGTTCTTCTGAAACCTTCTCCCGAAAACGTCCAACAGCTTTATCTAGACAGTCTGGAAGCCATCGGTATAGATCACCTTTTGAATGACATCCGATTTGTGGAAGATGATTGGGAGGGCCCCACGTTGGGGGCTTCCGGCAATGGATGGGAAGTATGGTGCAACGGGGCTGAAGTGAGTCAGTTTACTTATTTCCAACAGATGGGAGGAATTCCCTGTGACCCTGTCTCTGTGGAGCTCACTTATGGATTGGAGCGGTTGGCTCTCGTGATTCAAAAGAAAGAAAATTTCTTTGATCTCAGCTGGAATGGCGTCTCGGGTGAGGGGGCCATTACCTACGGGGATATGTTCCATCAGAATGAGCGGGAACAGTCCATTTATAATTTTGAACAGGCGGATACAGGTGTCCTCTTCCGTCAGTTTCAAGAGGTGGAAAAAGAATGCGCCCGACTTCTGGACCATGATCTAGCTCTTCCCGCTTATGATCAATGCTTAAAAGCGAGCCATCTGTTTAATCTGCTGGATGCGCGGGGGGTCATTAGTGCCACGGAGAGACCTTCTTATATTGCCCGGGTTCGAGAATTGGCGAAAGCATGCTTCCTGAAAGATTTGAATAACCGGGGGATTGAGTGATGGCGGAATTTCTCCTGGAAATTTTTTCTGAAGAAATTCCCGCCCGGTTCCAACCCTTGGCCCAGGAGCACCTGTTAACTCTGGCTCAAACAAAACTTAAGAAATTATCTTTAGAATATACCTCTATTCAGGCCTTCTCGGGGCCTCGTCGCCTGGGACTCGTCGTGAGGGGACTTCCCTTGCATCAGCCGGATATGCATGAAGAGCGTAAAGGCCCTCGTATTGAAGCAGCTTCCCAAGCCATCCAAGGATTCCTGGCGTCGGCGGGAGTCTCACGAGAAGAGTGCACAGAAATAGAGGTGGACGGAAAAGGGACTTTTCTGTTTGCGAAGATCTCTAAAAAAGGAGAAAAAACAGAAAAGCTTTTGGCGGAAATGATACAAGAAATTATTCAGGAATTTCATTGGCCGAAAACCATGCGGTGGGGAAGTTATGCCATGGCCTGGGCGCGGCCCATTCGGGGGATCTTGGCTTTGTTTGAGGGCCGTGCTTTGCCCGTGCTTCTGGAGGATCCGGCTATTCTCAGCACCCACACTACCCAGGGTCATCGGTTCCTATCCCCCCAGGCAATTGAGGTAAAAGACTTTTCAGAGTATGAAAAGAAGCTGGAAGAGAATTATGTGATCGTTGATGGATCCAAGCGTCAGAAAAAAATTCTGGATCAGATTCATCATCTCTTAGAAGGAAAGGACCTTTATCTAAAAGAAGATCCAGGTCTTTTGGAAGAGGTAACGGGCCTTGTGGAATGGCCTCGGGTGTTGATGGGTAAAATCGAAGATCGATTTATGACCTTGCCATCGGAAGTGTTGATGACCAGCATGAAAGTTCATCAACGGTATTTTTCTTTACAGGATAAGAAAGGAACCCTGGCCCCTTTCTTTTTGGTGGTGTCCAATATGGAAACCGCAGACAAAGGCCACCAGATTGTGGAAGGAAATGAGCGCGTTTTGCGGGCCCGTCTTCGGGATGCCATTTTCTTTTGGGATCAGGATGTAAAAGTGCCTCTTCATAAATGGAATCACGCCTTGAAGAATCGAATTTTTCATGGGGAATTGGGGAGTATACAGGAAAAGGGGGAGCGGCTTGCGGGGCTTGGGACTACCCTGTTGTTACAGCTGCCCTTGGCAGATACAGATGAAGCCCAGGAAGCTGCAAGACTTTTGAAGGCAGACCTCGCCACGGCCATGGTGGGGGAATTTCCCGAATTGCAGGGAATCATGGGATCCTACTATGCTAAAGCTCAGGGTGTAAAAGCTTCCGTTGCCCAGGCCATCAGGGATCATTACGCCCCCATGGGCCCAAATGACTTTTGCCCCACGGCCCCCTTGAGTGTGCTCATGGCCCTGGCCGATAAACTGGATACGTTGGTGGGATTTTTTGGGGTGGGAATTTTTCCAACAGCCTCCAAAGATCCCTATGCCTTGCGGCGTACAGCCCTGGGGATTATCCGGCTTATTTTAGAAAATAAACTGGATGCATCGTTGCCAGATCTCATAGGTGCTGCTTATGCGCAATATGGATTTTTCAAACGGGAAGACCAGGCCAAAACCACAACCTTGGTTCAGGAGTTTATTCAAGATCGACTCAAGGTGTATTTCAAACCTCTGTTTGATCATGATCTTATCAATGGGGTGGTGGGAGAAGGATGGAATGGCAATATTCTGAAAGCTCATGAAGAGCTCATGGCACTGCGGGTCTTTTTGGCGGAAGAAGAGGGGCAGAATTTGCTTAAGGCCTACAAGAGGGTGGCCAATATTTTAAAGCAATCGGCAGATGTGACGGACGGGACTATTGACCCCACTCTTTTCGAAGCCCCTGAGATTGCCTTATATGAAACTCTTCAGGGAGTTCAAAAAGAATTGGGCCCTCTTCTTGGGAGCTCCATTCCAGAGTACAAAAAAATCTTTGGGGTCTTGGGTCGATTAGCCTCTCCCCTGGGTTCTTTTTTTGATAACATTTTAGTCCAAGCAGAGGATCCTTCTTTGCGGCTTAATCGATTGGCCCTATTGGGGCTTGTGAGGCAAACCATGCTAAAAGCGGCGAGCTTTGAGGGACTATGAGGGGGAGCTCTGACCTGAAGGTACATGTGAAGCCCAAAACATTTGGGGATCATGTGGCCCTCAGGCTCGTGAAATTCTTGCGGTTTTTAGCAGATACTTTTTTTAAAAAACGCTATGGTCACCGAGCCGTGGTTCTGGAGACTGTGGCCGCCATTCCGGGCATGGTGGGGGGCATGTTGATCCACTTGAAATGTTTACGCACCATCAAAGAGGACGGGGGGCGCATCAAGATTCTTTTGGATGAAGCGGAGAATGAGCGGATGCATCTCATGACTTTTATTCATATAGCTCAACCCAATTGGGTTGAGCGGTTCCTGGTGATTTTGGCTCAAGCCATTTTCTTTTTCTTTTATTTGATCCTCTACATTTTCTCGCCCCGAGTGGCTCACCGCTTTGTGGGATACCTTGAGGAAGAAGCGGTCATTAGTTACACCCAGTATTTGGAGGAAGTGGAGTCAGGGAAAATTTCGAATGACCCCGCGCCTGAGATTGCAAAGAAATACTGGCATTTGGGGGACAAAGCGCGATTGTCAGATTTAATTAAAGCCGTGCGGGCCGATGAGTGCAAACACCGAGATGTGAATCACACACTCTCAAAAAGGTTATAATCTTTCACTTTTGTCGCAATTAAGACCTTAAAGGGACTTGGATTGTCTATGTAGTGCTGGTTGAGTTTGATTTCTTTAAAAATGGGGTCATGGAGGGACTCTGACGGGACGATCTGAACTGTGAATCCATGTTTCTCAAAGAGCCGAGTAACTGTCTCTGTGGACCAGCTCTTCTTATATTCTTCCCAGCGCATCCCCCAAGCCTCATTAGTTTCTTCGGAGTTATACGGCAGAAGGTGGAGTCTCTTGGTTGTATCCGGAGAGAGCCCAAACTCTGGTTCTGGGACGTAGATGTGACCTCCCATTTTTAATACAATATTCAGATGGCTGATTCCAGACGAATGAAATAACTTAAAAGTAGACCAATCGAAGTATATGGACAAGAATCTATCTTTAAATTTTTTATCGAGAAACACCCACGTTGTTGTAGGATTAGAAAAGTTAGCCCTCAAAAATTGTCTGTGTTTGCCTAATATTTCAAGATCAACTTCTTCATTGCTCATGTGCAAAATTTCAGGTCTCTTGTATAAGGAATCTCTTGCAGGGTGGCGTTCTATATCTTTTAAGCTGCTTCCCAAAATTAAAAAGAGAGGGGCTTCCTGCGGAATACTCTCTGAAACATCTTTCACTTTTCCTAAAAAGTCAAGTCGTTCTGGGGAGGTAAGCAGGGCCTACGCATGAATAATTTTGTTGACACAATTTACAAGGTGTTTGAAGGACATGGAGTTTTTGCGCATGAGGCTCTTGATAGACTGGTCGGGTTTGATCTTAGCCTTATGCAAGATATTAAGAGCCCACTTTCGT
>CAIWGV010000044.1 GCA_903912365.1 uncultured Alphaproteobacteria bacterium | reverse complement strand
TGGAGCCCCGGATGAAACCGAAAGACTACTTGTTTGCCCTAATGTGGCAGAGGGCGTTGGCATAGAGGATGCCGCTAGCGTCCCACTCGTTAAAGCCGGAAGTGTTGATGTTATTGGAGCCCCAGATGAAACCGAAAGACTACTTGTTTGTCCTAATGTGGCAGAGGGCGTTGGCACAGAGAATGCCTCTGGCGTCCCACTCGTTAAAGCCGGAAGTGTTGATGTTATTGGAGCCCCGGATGAAACCGAAAGACTACTTGTTTGCCCTAATGTGGCAGAGGGCGTTGGCATAGAGGATGCCGCTAGCGTCCCACTCGTTAAAGCCGGGAGTGTTGATGTTATTGGAGCCCCGGATGAAACCGAAAGACTACTTGTTTGTTCTAATGTGGGAGAGAGCGTTGGCATAGAGGATACCGCCGCTGTCCCGTTCACTAGGGCTAGAGAAAAACTTGTTGGAACCAAGGAGGGGGTGGAAGTTACCTCCACAGTGGGCACAATCGTACCATTTGTTGGTATCTGTGTAGGAGGTAGTGTGGAGCCCAATATGTCCCCGCTTGCTAAGATTGCTGCAGAAGAGGCTTCTTCGTAGGACCCCATGAGATCCACAATGCTCTTCGTGACGCCCTGCAAAAGCAAGAGTTTCCAAGCAACTTCGCCGGTCTTCAAAAGGGAGCTAACCACATGCTGCTTTTTGGTAGATAGCCCGAGTTTCCACAAAAGATGGTGAACATAAAATCTTTTGAAGGGCTTACTCCTAGAGTTTAGGACACGGGAATCATATTCTGAATCTTTAAGGGCCTGACGAAGGTATTCCAATGCCTTCCTCCGTCGGTCTAAATCATTCAAGGCCTGAGAATTGGGGGGGGCAGGACCATTTGCGACCTCGTAAAATAGGGTTACCGCACTCATCCAAGCAAGAGATGTATGTCCCTGAGAAAAATCACGGACTGTGTCTAAAATTTTCAAGGATTTTTCTTGCTTCAGCCGACCATCACAGAGAAGTATTTGCGTGAGATTTTGGACGGCCTTATGAACAGGAGGAGCAAAAATTTCTCTCCAAAAATCATTATGAAATGTTGAGGGCCTAGCTAAAAGGGCAAGATTTTCATCGGCCGATCCATTAGGGTTCCTGCTCAGCTGGCCCCTGTAATAAGACCCCATAAGTCCTTTGAGGATGGGAAGGGCAAAAAGAACCCCCAAGGCCTGCTGGCCCGAAAAATTAGAGATGCCATAAAGGTTTCGGATATTTCCCCCTGTAAAAATCTCAAGCACATTCTCATAAGGAGCCCCATACACGATCTGATAAAGAACAAGCGCAGAGGCCCCCATCTCAACTCCCATCACCACAGCGTTGGCTGTCTCCTGGCCGAACCCCATTCCCCTATGATAACGCCTTATAGTATTTTCATCGGTCAGTGGAAATGATTGCGGCGTCACACCCCTGCCTGTGGCCATAAGATGGACAGCCCAAGGAAGGCCTCTATCAAGAGTACCCCACCGCAATCTACCCCCTTCCAAAAGGAGAACTTCCTGGCGACGTTCCTGTGACTGTTGATCCAATAAGGGACCATTTCCTATGGCAGTATAATTTTCCTCTAAATCAAACTCTGTCTCTGCAAAGGGAGAGTTAAGGAAGTTCTCTTGAAATCCTCCTCCCTCATATATAGAAGGGTCCCAAAGAGTAACTCTTCTGCCACCAAAAATTCCCTCGGAGGGATCTGCGAGAGCATCATAAAATATTTCTGGATTAACAGCAGAGATTTGATAATTTTCCGGGTCCCAAGGAGCGTTAGACCCCTCCTCCTCAATGGTGCTGTAGTTCTGGACTGGAGAATCTAGAGCTTCGTAGGTTTCATCTCCTTGTAGCAAAGTAGGCACCTCATAATCTTGAGTTCCCTCCTTTCCTCCAAAGCCTTCCGTTGCAAGAAACACGGAATAGGGACTATCGTCCGTAGATGCCGCCAAGTCATAGGTAGCTTCCTCTCCCAGACTGTAGATGGGTCTCATGGGAAAGGAATTTTCATCCTCTCTTTCCATTGCGAGGGACTTTCCCACAATACAACAGGAAAGAACGATTAATGGGATCCGGTACAAGTTTTTCATAAATCGCTCTTCCTCATGAGGAGGTCTCAGACTAGCTAATTGATGATATCTTAATCAAAAAAAATAGTAAATTTATTTTGAAGATATCTTCTTCTATTCTCAGAAAACAGCTGGTACGAAGGAAAAAAGCCGCGTTCGACGACGGGCCTATAGAGGGGCCTCAGATTCCCTAGGTTTTGGGAGCATTTCTTTTGAATTTTTTTTATCTTTTTTTCCAACAAAAAGCCCCCTGGAAGGGAGTCCAGAGGGCTTTAGGTTATAGAATATTTAGTTTAACTATTCTTATCGTGCGTCAATGCCTTGAACTTTGTGCTCAAGCCGAACACAGAAAGGATCCAAAGACCCACCACACCCAAAACGATAGGCGCAATGATAGGGACAAGTTGATACAAGGCACTGCCAGCAAAGGCGGTCAAGAGTCCCATCTGGATGTAAGCACCCCCAGATTTACCACCCCGTCCACCAATCACGTCGACTGCTGCCTTTCCTTTGACCTTAAGTTCAGGGTCAAGGGGAATGTAGGCCATCTCTTTTGTGGGGTCAAACAAGGAGTATTTCACCGCCTTACTAAAGGCTCCAATGAACACTCCCAGGACCACTGCGCTCACAACGAGTTCTCTCTTAATAACTCCCTGAGCAATAGCATCCACAATCTTCATCCCGTCAGGAAGAAGAGAGTTGTTGTAGTAGATCACTCCAAAGAATATCAAGATCCCCACCAACATAACTGCTGGTGTAATAAGGGCTGCTGTTCTCCAGGAGAATCGGCGAAGAATGTTACTTCCCACCAACATCAAGAGGATGGCAATGAATCCCGTTATCGTGGAGAGAACACCCATTACTTTGTTGAACTCACTCTCACTTGGATAGGCGATCTTGATCTGCCCCTTCCATATTCCCTCAAAGAGGTTAATGGACACACCATAAGCAAGAACCAAACAAGCAATCAGTCCAAGATAGGGAGACCTCAAAATCTCACGCAGACTTTCTCCTACGGAAAGCTTCGCTTTCTTCTTCTTTCCTTCACCCATGGCTTCTGGATCGTAATACCGCGTGTCGGTCAAAACATTTCTGTTGATCCAATAGAAGGTGTAGAGAAGAACTCCTCCTGCTAAGACCACAAGACCCATAAGGCACTTCAAGCTAAGTCCCCAACCTTCTGCTGCAGACAAGCCCAAAGTTTGAGGCATATGAGAGAAGTAAATGATGGCTGGACCAGAGAACAAAAGACCAAAATTTCCTAGGAATCCAAACATTCCATAGAATCTCTTCGCTTCCTTCACAGGGGTGATAGAGTTTGCAAACTGCCAGAATAGCAGAGACAAAACCGCACTTCCCCAAAGCTCCGAGAGGATATAGAACAAGCTATAAGTCCAGTTTCCAATGAGGGGAATGATCCACGTGATATGAGGATAGGCCGCCTGATATTGGTTGATGGTCTCAATGCTCATATGGAGGAAGTCTTTGTTGGGGTAAATCAAAAAGGCAAAGGCCCCGAAATACACCAAAAACGGCAGAGCTGTTACATAGAAGAGCCCTTCCCGATTAAAGACATTCGCCGCCTTTGTGTAGAGAAGCATGAACATGATGGCAGAACCGGTAACCCCGATCCCCTTCAAGAAGGACAGTGCCTCCGCTCCAGATCCTGGCGCGTTCACAACGATGGCATCTTTTGTGTCTCTCAATACGGTATAAATAAAGAGCGTACAGAACATCATGAGTCCCATAGGCAAGAATTTCTTGAGCTCATAGTTGTGGATCGGCCACAGAGCAGCTCTCCAACCTGTAAATTCTGGTTTCTCAGAAGTTTTTGCAGTTTTTGTAGACATTATTTAATCCTTTATTAAAAATAAAAAAATACACGCTAGGGCACAGTTCACGGCGCCCTAAACACTTACCCTTATTCGCATTTATTAAGGGGATTGTCAATGATTTTTTAGGACAAATTTTTCTTTTGAAGTTCTTTTTCGATGATGCGAGGAAGATGTTGATCCAACCACTCCTTGAGGAGGGGCTTTAGAAGCATCCCCAAGAGGTCTGCCGCCGCCTGATTGCGGGGCAAAGGTACCGCAGAAATAGGGGATGGCTTTGTTTCCCCAGGAGTTTCTTTCTTAGAAATAAGGGGCGCCGGACTTGAGACTTTTTTTGTAAGCTCAAGCACTTCTTCCTCTTCCAAAGGAACGGGTTTTAGAACAGAGGGTTCTTCCCATTCGGCCGACATAATCTTTCGAATGGAAGCCAAAATTTCTTCCGTGGATGCATTGTTCAAAGCCGCATCATTCATTGAGGGTCTTCTCCCAAGGGGCCATGTTTGTATCGAGAATTTCTTGCTGGGCCAGACGCGGATCATTTTCCATACTGAAGCCCCAGAACGGTACATTTTCCTTATCAGGTGTATAGCTTTCCACATTGAGTGACAGGTTAGCTGCCGTGAGCATGCCGATGGCATTGAGAAGATCATAGGCAGCCACTACTTCACCCTGCTCGGCTTCCACCAAGGACACTTGAGACTTAAAGGAGTCTTGCTCTGCACTCACAACTTCCAGAGTTGTCTTGTTGCCTGCCAAGAACTCTTCCCGCACAACTTCCACCGCAATCTTTGCTGCCTCTACCTCAGATTTCAACTGGGCAATCTTTGCTTTCGCCGCCTCCAGGGCATCCCAAGCCTGGCTTGCCTGAGAGAGCACGTCTCGGCGCTGATAGAGGGCCATCAATCGGCGTTGCGCAGCTTCATATTTATCCGCACGAACAGCTGTTTGAACCACGCCGAAAAAGTCCAGAGGAACCGTAAGATTTGCTCCCGCATTAGCATCGTTTGTGAAGGTCTTTCCGTGGCCTCGATAATAACTCTGGCCCCAAGCGTTCTGCATAGAACGGCTGGCGTTTGCACTGAGATCCACGGAAGGCAACGCTCTTGCAACACCAACATCCACCTTGGCTGCTGCTTGCTCTGCATAAGCAGAAGATCTCTTTAGTTCAGGGCTATACTTAATGGCAATTTGCATGGCAATATCTTTGGAAGTGGGAATCAAATGGCCTGGAAAACCCGGTTTTTTCAAAGTTTGCGTAGGATAGACTCCCGTCTCTTTTAACAGAACTGCCTTCGCCTTTTCCACCTCCGAAAAGGCATTAATCACTTCTGACTTTGCTCTATCTAGTTTTGATTGGGCAAAGGCCACATCGTACCGCGTTAGTTCTCCAAATTCATATCTATTTTTGTTCACCTCTAAAGTCTCTTCTAACAACTTCTGATTAGCCTGACACAACCGAAAAACTTCCTGACGCACCAACAACCCTGAGTAGGCCATAATTCCCCGACGGAGAACATCCTTTTCCTTCATGAGATATTCCGCAAAAGAGGCATCCAAATCTTTCTGTGCCGCAAGAATGGTTGCTATGGTAGCTCCTCCTTGGAACAGGTTTTGAGTAATTCCCACCCCTGTGTTTGTTGTGCCGCTATCTGTAGTCATCCTCCCATTAAAAGGAGTTCCCTGCCTTAAACTGTTCTTCACATCGGTGCCGGAGCTATCATACTTATATCCTGCCGTAGCTTGAGTGGTGGGGAACCAGGCTCTCTGGGCATGGGCCAACTGAAGTTTCTTAGCTTTTACCCCATACTCAGAGCTCAAAAGATCACTCTGGCGATAGGCTCCAATCAACGCATCCTCCAAAGAAATAACTTTTTCAGTCTCAGCGGTGGGAGCCGCTGGAGTCTCCAACAAAATTGCTTTTTCCGGATCCGTACCCTGAACAGGCGCAACTTCTTTTTCTTTTAGAACTTCCGTAGGCGTTGGGATATCCTCTCCCTGGGAAACAGGTTCTTCCATCAGCACTGCCCCCTCCTCTTCTTGGGCAGAAGAACCCTCTGGTTCTGGAGTAGTCTCAGCCAGCTCCATAGGAGGAACACTTGCTTCCAAAGAGTCCATCAGAGAGGGTGTTTCATCTTCCAATACCTTCGGGAGTCGCCGACCAGACTTCGTTTTTCGGGATTTTTGAGGGGGACTTTTCTTGGTCGCACTCTTCTTGGACTTCTTTTTTGATTTAGAGGTAGGTTTCTTTTTTGAGGAAGATGTCTTTTTCTTTTTTGTTTTTTTCTTCTTTATGGGTTTTGAAACTTCAGAGGCGGGAGAACTTTCTGAATTTGTCCAGGCAGAGGGAATCGCCAAAAAGAAGCAAGCGAGGCTTAGGATCATTACAAGCGTAAATTTCTTAATCATTCCGAAGCTTTCGTACCCATGAAAATATCCTTATCATACATGTGTTTTTCAAGTATTCAAAGAGGTTTTTCCAGAGAAGAGAATTCCCTTACTCTCGAAGGGTTTGTCCCAATCTGTTGAGGGCTGCATTTACAAACTTTATTTCTTTGTCTTCATAAAATGCGTAGGTCACATCCAAGTATTCAGAAATAATAATGGATGTGTCTGTTTCAGGGCAGGCAAGAAGCTCATAGGCGCCCGCCCGGAGGATGGCTAAAATAACCTTTTCCATACGCTCCAGCTTCCATTCATCACTTAACGTGGCGCGGATCATCCCATCCAAATCGGCAACCTTTTCCTGAACCCCAAGAACAATTTTGCTCATGAGGGCAATATCGGGCTTAACGGCTGCCTCTTCTTCAATGTTTTTGCCTAAGTAATTTTCCTGGAAATTCTTCAGCGCTTCTTCTGATGTAATTTTTCCAATATCAATATGATAAAGAATTTGAACCGCGGCCAAGCGCGCGGCACTTTTCTTTCGGTAGTTATTGGGTGCCGATTTGGCTGCTGTCATTTTAAATCACGCCTTAATAAATACTTGAAAATCTTGCACATCTTTAAACTCTTTATAAACAGAGGCAAATCGAATGTACGCTACCATATCCAACTCTTGAAGCGCTTCCATCACAATCTCTCCGATAATACGAGAAGAAATTTCTGATTCTCCCAGAAGTTCCAATCGACGGACAATCCCGTTGATAAGTTTCTCAATACGTTCCTTTTCAAAGGGTCGTTTCCGCACCGCCATATAAATGGAACGGGCCAACTTGTCCCGGTCAAAGGGAGCCTTGTCCCCACTCTTTTTAACAACGGAAATTTCAGAAAGCTGGATGCGTTCATAGGTGGTGAACCTGGCAATACACTCCGGACAGAACCGTCGTCGCCGAATGGCGAGATTATCATCCGAAGGACGAGAGTCTTTCACCTGGGTTTCTTCATATCCACAAAAAGGGCATCGCATCTTTCTGCCCTAATATATGGGATATTTTTCACAAAGCGCAAGGATCTCTTTTTTTACCCTCTGTTCCGTGGCTTCATTATTCCCTTTATTTTCCACAAACTCTTCCACTGTGTCTGCAATAAGGTGCGCTAAATGATGGCAATCTTTTTGGCCAAATCCTCGTGTCGTAACGGCCGCGGCGCCCAATCGAATTCCAGAAGTGGTTTTAGCCGGCTGAGGATCAAACGGAATACCGTTTTTATTGCACGTAATACCGGCTCGATCGAGGGTTATTTCTGCATCAATTCCCGTAATATTTTTCGGTCGTAAATCTACCAAAATTAGGTGGGTATCTGTACCGCCAGAAACAAGAGAAAACCCTCTGGACTCCAAAGTCTTTCCAATTTCTTGAGTGTTGAGGACCACCTGTTTTACATATTCTTTGTAAGAGGGATCTAAAGCTTCCTTAAAAGCCACGGCCTTAGCCGCAATCACGTGCATCAAGGGGCCTCCTTGAGATCCCGGAAAGACTGCAGAATTGAATTTCTTTCCGAGTTCTAAGTCATTGGATAAAATCAGCCCCCCTCGAGGACCCCGGAGTGTTTTATGAGTGGTGCTGGTGACCACATGAGCATGAGGGAGTGGGCTTGGATAAATGCCGCCTGCCACGAGGCCTGAAAAGTGAGCCATATCTACCATGAGGTAGGCCCCCACCTTATCCGCAATCTCCCGGAATTTTTTGAAGTCTAGGATCCGAGGATAGGCAGATCCTCCCGCGATAATCAGTTTGGGTTTGTGTTCTAAGGCAAGCCGTTCAATTTCCTCATAATCCACAAGCCCCGATTCCTGCTGAACACCATACCCTACGGATTTAAACCACTTCCCCGAAATGGACACAGAAGATCCATGGGTCAAGTGTCCTCCTGCATTTAAAGACATACCCAAAATCCCTTCCCCTGGCATCAGCAGGGCCAGATAAACAGCCAAGTTAGCCTGGGTGCCCGAATGGGGTTGCACGTTTGCATACTGACAGTTAAAAAGCTCCTTTGCACGCCCTATGGCCAAGTCTTCTGCCACATCCACAAAAGAACACCCTCCATAGTAACGACGTCCAGAATAGCCTTCTGCATATTTATTGGTCAGGACAGATCCTTGAGCCTCCAAGACCGCCTGGGACACTATGTTTTCCGAGGCAATCAATTCCACGTGAGTTCGTTGCCGCTCCAGTTCTTTTTGGATGGCTTCCCATATGGCGGGATCTTCTTGGTGGAGAGGTTTTGTAAAAAAATCTGATTCCATTTTATATCTCGATCTTGTTAACACGGGCGGCATGACGTCCTCCTTCGAAGGGGGTTTTCAAAAAAATATCCACACAGCCCAGGGCCACAGAATTGTCCAAGAAACGGGCTCCCATCACAAGAATATTCGCATCATCGTCTGTGCGGGCTAAACGCGCCACATCTTCATTCCAACAAAGGGCCGCGCGCACGCCCCTATGACGATTGGCCACAATACTCATTCCAATTCCCGTTCCACAAAGGAGTATACCAAAAGGGGCTTCTCCCTTCGAGATTTTTTCTGCAACCAAATGGCCATAGTCGGGATAATCCACAGAATCTGCGGTTGCTGTTCCCACGTCTGTTACCTGCCATCCTAAGATTTCCAGATGCTTCTTAATGAGACTTTTTAGCATGAACCCCGCATGGTCCGCCCCCATAATAACGGCTCTCTGCATCTTTATTCCCTTAAGGATTCAGCAGCGCTGCTGCCGTAGGCCACCTTCAAAAACTCTTTGTTCAAAGAATTTATAGACCAAACCCACATGATAAAAATGAGGAGAAGAAAAATCAGGAGATAGGAGGCAATTGAACCTTGGGTTCCCAGGACAGACAGAGACAGGAGAACAGACTGGGCCAGAGATGCCCCCACTTTTCCAACGCGACCACTCAGAACGTCCACCGCAGCTTTTCCCTTGAACTTTAATTCTGCATCAAGAGGGATAAAGGCCATTTCTTTTGTTGCGGCAAAAAAGCTATACTTACAGCTTTTACTAACGAGGTTGTGGGCCTGTCCTATCCAAACAGAAAGAGCTAAGGGAGTAAGCCCCAACACATAAGATATAATTCCAAATTTCTCGGGGAAGAGTGTTGTGAGAAAAAACATCCCTCCTAAAATAATCATAAGTAAGGGGGTTATGAGAGAGGTAGCTTTCCAACTAAAATGGCGGAGAATGCCAGTCCCTACAATTCCCATAAGTCCCGTTAAAAATCCTGTATAAACGGTGATGAGGGCAAAGTACTCTTCTATTTGCAAAGGCGTATCATAAAGTTTTTTGATCTCACTTTTCCAACTGACTTCCACAAAATTAATGGAAATATTATAAGCTACGGAAATGATGGCAATGTATCCAATGTATCTAGATCTCAAAATGTACTTAAAGCTTTCTACGAAGGAGAGCTTCAACTCATCTGTTAATCCGATCTGATGCTTTCCTTCCCGTGAAGGGTGGCTGTCTCTCAAAGCATCCTTATAGAGCCAATGGTAGATGGCAATAACACAAAGGCACAAGAAAAAGAGAATCAGCATGAGGTGGTGGAGCTTCGCCCCATAGGCATCAAGGCTTTGAGGGTCTGATTCATAATACATAACGAACACCCCAGCAAGGACGGTTCCAATTCCATTGAAAGTTCCTAAAAACATGTAAAAACGACGGGACTGGTCAATGGTGGTAATTTGGTTTGCAAACTGCCAGAATAGAAAGCTTAAAACAAGAACTCCCCATAATTCTGAGATGATATAGAATAAACTGTAGCCCCAGTATCCAATAACAGGAAACAGCCACTTAAACCAAGGATAAGTCACCTGAAGATGGGCAACCTCGTCCCCTGTAAATAGATTTAAAGCATCTTGATTCGGATAAATAAAATAGGTAAAGACTAGAAAAAACAGAGCAAAGAAAGCAATAATCCCATAGAAAATGGTAGCTTGTTGAAAAATATTGGAAACCCAAGTATACGCCATAACAAACAAAATAGAAACGATGAATACGGGCAGTTTAAGAAAATTGATAACTTCCGCTCCAGAATGTTTGGCCGTTATGATAAGAGTATCTTTCGATATGTGGAGGAGCCAGAAACCAAAGCTAATAAGGGCCATCAAAAGCCCCATCAAAACAAGCTTTTTCAACTCATTAGAGTGGACGGGGAATATCCAAGAGCGAACCCTTGAGAAACTTCCTTCAGCCCTTTGTGATGACATTCTTGATCCTATTTAAACCAGACTCTTAAAGTACTATCATGAAGAAGCTCCACATACAATACTTTTTAAGGGGTTGGCTCCATTAAAGTTGGAACTGGGTCCTGAGACAGGGTTTGTAGCTTGATGGGACCCGTTGAAAATTCCCCTAAATTCTTAAGCCCTATGGTCAGCATGGTTGTGGTCGTTGGTCTAACATACCGATCTTTGAACATACTTCTAAAGACATCCAGCTTAACGTGCATACAATCATTCTGGTAGATCAGGCCCGCCCCGCGCTCTAGCTCGCCCTTCTTGAAGGCCAGCTCTTTGATAACTCGCGCATACACGCCCCAGTTCTCGTGGAATCTCGAAGAAATTCCCCCGGTTACCTGTTCGCTTTTTACATAGGTATTTTGATAGAAATCATGGGCTATCTTAACGTAATCGGCCGTCACATTGAGGATAGGCGGACCTAGAGATACTTGAATTAGATTCTTACTTACCTTTAAATCTTTTTTCCCGAGGCGTGTTGACCAATACAGAGAATAGTTTTCATAGGGCGTAATTCTTACAAGCCCCACATAATCAGACCCGCCCTTTCCAACGCCGCTATAAGGAAAGGAGTTAAATTGTTTTGTTCTTGAAAAACTGTAGCTTTGCCCAGCAAACCCTTTTAAGAGAGGAGAAGATTTTCTGTAAAAATTAAAATTAAGCCCATAGTTAACACGCTGCCCATCATCCACCTTATCAATCCCTGGGAATCGATTGGCGCGCATCAAGTTAGTTGCGTCAAACTCAAAGTCTTGGCTGTCTTCGTTTGGATATTTAATGCTATTGAGATTATTTGGCAACGCAATAAGCTTAACAATAGGCTCTAAGACAACCCTATTTCCTTCCACGTAGTTCACAAGGGGATACCGCGCGGCCAAAGACATTCCTGGAATAATGCGTCCTCGTGATTGATTGACAACCGGCCCAGAAGATGGAGTGAATTTTTTAATATCGTATAAATCTCCCCTAACATAAGTTTGAAGATCTCCTACTATGCCCACATCTGTTTCATAGGGAACCACCAAAGAAAGGGTGGAAGAAACACGCTCTGTGCGGGCCCCCGCATTAAGAGTAGCCGCATCTCTTGCCACATACATCTGACTGCCTTCGGCCCTCCAATACTCTCCCCATCTTCCAGTGGGCGTTTGATAGGCCCCTTCCGCCAGAGGCGCCACCACAGGCACTGATTTATTGGATATATCAGATCGCAAATTCTGGAAACTGTACCCTTTGACAGTCACATAGTTCTCTCTATAAAATCCTTCCGTTGTGAGCTGGCTGGTCAGGGTATTTTCATTCAAAGAATTGCCCCGCTCTATGAAGTAATATTTTTTAAGATAGGCCGGGCTGGTAACCCTAGAGATATCTCCATTGACTCTCCAGTGATCCGTCAAATCAAAACGCCCCTCTCCCAAAAAATGCCCTTGGGTTTTTGCAAGATTCAGATCCCCAGAATTTGACTTAATTTTTCGATGCCGAGTATCGAGAATGCTTCCGGCCATTTTCAAGTCTCCGGAATAGAAGGCTTGGCGGTACTCTCCCGAAAGCATGGGATTTTCTTTTGTCATAAAGATAGGCCGCACAATGGCTTCTTGGGTAGGAGAAATATCCACATAAAAAGGTGTTCCCGCTACCATTCCCAACTGGGAGTTGTTTCCCACAAAGGGCATCAGAAACCCACTGCGTTTCTCCACACTGGGATCTGCATGTTTAAAATAGGGGAGATAAAAAACCGGCACTCCCTTGAACTCTAAGACTGTGTTTTTGTAATGGACATCTTCGCCCTCCTCCCTCTCAATTAAAGAGGCCCGTAATTGCCAAGAAGGTGCAGCATGTCGGTCAGACTTACAGAGTTTGCAGGGAGAATAGATTCCTTTCTTAAAGGTTGTAATTTTGTCATTTTTACGGGCCTCTTCTGCTGCAAATCTTTCTTTGTCTGCTGTTAAAAGGTAGATTTTTCTGATAAACCCATCCTTCAGGTTTTCTGTGAGTTCTGCATAGTTTGCAGATACCACATCCCCATTGGGCCGATAGAGTTTTACATTCCCTGACGCAGACACCATATTATCTTTTTCGTTATAGGTAACAACGTCTGCTTCCAAAACATCTTTACCATCGGACACCTGAACATTGCCCCGCGCAATGACAATACCCAGCTCTTTCTCATGGGACATCTCATCTGCTTTCAACAAGATTTCTGGTTTATTTTCTTTTGATTGAAAAGGGAGGTTTTCCGCAAAAACAAATCCTACCCAAAAACAAGAAATAGTTAATTTTATAAAAAAGTGTTTCATATTATCCTTCTTCGAAATGTATCAAGAGTGCCATACTAAACAGAAAGACAATAATTGTAGGAATCCAAGCAGAAACCATCAGAGGGATTTTTAAAGAGGCTCCCAAAACATGCAAAACATGGTGGAGTAGATACAGCGCAAATCCCAAAGAAATCCCAATGGCAACAAAGGAAAAATTATTGCGCTGTCGTAAGACGCTAAAGGCCACGACCCCCCCCAAGAAAAGCATACTAATAAGGAGGAAAGGCTTTGTAATTAAGGTGTAAAAATATAACTGATGCTCCGTACTAGAGAACCCAGCATTTTCCATCACTTTAATGAAGCTCGGTAATTTCCAGATAGAGATGGAGGCTGGCGCATCAAAACTACTCTGGAGTTTTTCCAGGGTCAGATCCGTAGACCATGCCTGATCCCCCACGGAATGCATGAGATCATTGGACTCCGATAGAAAAACTGACTTCAAAGCCCAACTTCCTGGGAGAATCCGCGCCTGGGCACTATCCATACGGCTGATGAAATCTCCCTCTTTATTAAATGTATAGATGGTTACATTTTCTAGAATTTTATTATCATTTTTTATATTTTCTGCGTGGATGATGGCATATTCATCCTCCCTAACATCTCTCAACCAAAGTCCGCTTTTTGAGATACTCAAAAGATTCTTGGCTTTCCCAAAAACTTTATTGGTCAGCTGCTCAGCAGCCGCCTCACTAGATGCAATGATTGGATTAAATACTGCTAGATATAGAAGGCTATAGAAGGCTATAAAAATGGTGAGAGGCGATAAAATACCCCATATGGAAAATCCTGCGGCCCGCGCCACAACCAACTCAGAACGCCGATGAAAATGCCAGAGCATAAGCATGACAGAAAAAAGAATTAAAAAAGGAATCAATTGATCTAAAATACCCGGAAGCCTCAGAAAGCAGACAACCAAAACTTTGCCCAATTTTACATGTTTATGAGCCTGAGTTTTTCTTAAGAGCTCCAAAAGATTGAACAGAAAGACAACAGCAGAAAATCCAGAGAGAACAACAAAAAACCACGTCAAAAAAGACTTCAGCATATACTTGGAAAAGGTATAATTATGTTTCATAGAATCTTTTGTCCTTTAGGCCAAAAGAAGATCCTTTTGATTTTCCGACGCAAGATTAAAACACAAATTAAGATGGTGCCGGCCATGATAGAATAGGAAAGAACTATGGTGTACCAGAGATGGGCCCCCATATTGATAAGGGACAAACAAATGGTTTGCAAGAGAAGAGCCCCTATGGTCGCCTTCATAACCGCAAGAGCTTGCGAGTTCCTTCTAAATTTTGCCATAACCATAAAGACAAGGGCAAGAGACACAAACCCCACCACATACCAGGGACTTAAAAGACGTTGATATCCTTCCGCATAAAGCCTTTGGCGATAAGAAGTTCCAATATCCGGATGGTCGTCATACAGGAGCTCTTCCAGAGTTAATTCATAGGGTTTTTTCGGACGATTTATTAGTTTTTGAGGTCCATCCGACAAAGGAATTAACGTTTGATCAAAGTATAAAACGGTAAGATTATTATTTTCAGGATTAAGCTCTTGCCGATTACCATCCTCCATAATAATACGAGGAATTTTGTTTTTCACCAAAAGCCGCCCTTCTTTGGCCATAATTGTATAGGGCCTCTCTCCTTTTTTGTGAATATATGCCAAAACACCTTTCAGATTGGCCCCATCCTTTTCATTTACATAAATGGTGACATCATTAAAGTTGTTAAAAACCCCTTCTTGTAAAAAGAGGGCTGGCAAAGAGTTCTTGAGCCTAGCCTCTAGATCCCGAATCTGCTGAAAAGACCAGGGGACGATATAAATATTGAGTCCGTAAATGATAAGCATAACCCCCACAGAAAAACCCAAAGCTGGGCGCGCTATCTCCCACTCGCTATACCCTCCGGCAAAGCTGGATAAAAGCTCTCGATCCGTATGAAGCTTGTTGTAGACAAAGAGAACGGCAATGAACGTGGTAATAGGGAGAATGATTACAAGTAAGTCTGGCAGGGCAAAGCAAATTAAATGAAAAAAAGCAAAGAAGGATTCCTGAGATCCCAGAACGATTTTCATAAATTTTAGAGATTGAATAACCCAAAGAGATCCTATAAGAATGCTTGAAATAACAGCAGCACTCATAAAGAGATTTTTTAAAATGTATTTTGTTATCCGTCTCATCAATTTTTATAAACGTTGCTTAGTGATTGACTTACCCCTTAGGCATGAATATATATTAGTAACCGTTTTAGATGGGTTTTCCAAGAGATTAAACTGTGTTGATACAAAAATGTTTTTAAAGAGCCGCCTTTCCCCCATTTTATTGGGTCTTTCTCTTGTTTTCACAGCGCAGGGAGAGCCCAACTCCCCTACCCTGGACCTTCCTCCTTTTGCCATTGAGGAAACTTTGAACCCCGAGCCCCTGGTGGAAGTGGAAGATCTGAGATCCCCCTTGAAAGATCCCACCGTTCGATTTAGAAGACCCTCTTCTCTTTCTGAAACAAAGATTGCCGCCATTGTAAATAATGAAATTATTAGTTCTATAGACCTTGAAAGCCGCATGAAGCTTATTACAGGAAATTCCTTAAAAAAATTACCACCCGATCAATTGGCCCAGTTGCAGTCAAGTGTTCTCAGATCCCTTATAGATGAAAGGCTTGAACTTCAGGCCGCAAAGCGTGCTGAAATTTCTGTAAGTGAAGGAGAAATCAACGACTTTATCCGCAATATTGAGCGGCAAAATAATCTTCCCCCCGGAGGATTTAAGAAAGATCTAAAAGCCAAGGGCATTCCCGAAGAAACACTCATTCAGCTTGCAAAAGCGCGCACTACCTGGATGAAATATGTTGGGACGTATTATAGAGATTCCTTTCATACAACAGATAAGGAGTTAGGGGAAACCTTGAATGAAGAACTGGTTACAATTCAACCAAGATATCATTTGGCTGAAATTGAACTGTATGTAGAGACCCCTGAAGATGAGCCAGCGGTATTAGAACAGGCTAATGAAGTTCTCAAACTCTTGAAAAAAGGGAAACCCTTTACAGGATTGGCTCAGCAATACTCCCAATCTCCTTCAGCCACGCGGGGAGGCAGCATCGGATGGATTCAAGAAAATCAGTTGGAAGAAGAAATTCTCCCCATTCTTCGTCGCTTAACTCCAGGACAAATCAGTCCCCCTATCCGCACAGAAACCAGCTATAAAATAATTTTTGTTATTGATAAAAAAGATCAGAATACGGAAGAAGAGATTCTTACTGCCCGCCAGCTAGAAGTCCCCTTAGACAGTCGGCTCACCCAAGACAAACTGGCCTTGAAGAAGGAAACCAAGAGGCTTAACGACCTGGTGGCTACTGCCACCAACTGTGAGGAGTTTGACCAACTGGCGGATCAAATTCCCAACGCCCAGGTGCATGTTTATAAAAATGTTCGGTTGTTTGATTTATCTCCTGATTTGCAGAGATCCCTCGAGAAAAGAAAAATTGGCGTTCCAGGAGAAGGTCTGTTGGATGAAAACGGGAATTTAGTCTTCTTCATGGTCTGCGAAAGAAAGCATGTAAAAGCCACCACCATAACGCCTTCTCAGCAAGTGGCCGACAGAATGTCAAACCAGCGATTTGAAGCCACAGCTCAACAGAAGCTCCGAGAGCTACGGCGTATTGCCTCCATTGATGTCCGAATTTAATTCTTTTCGGGAGTTCCGTCCCCAAAAAAAGTTAGGGCAACATTTCCTGAAATCTTCTCATGTTATCCATGAGATTCTTAAAACAGCCGATATCCAACCCGGGGATACTCTTTTGGAGGTGGGGCCAGGACCCGGTGTCCTCACAAAAGGTCTTCTGCAATCCCCCGCCCAAAAGGTCATTGCTATAGAGTTGGATCGACAATTTTGGGACTATTTAGAAACTCTTGTGGTCCAAGAGAAAGGCCGCTTTGTTCTCCTTCGAGGAGACGCCAGTAAAATTCAGCTTAAAGATCTTGGGGAGTCTGTAAAAATTATAGCGAATCTTCCCTATAATATTGGCACTCATTTGCTTCTCAATTGGTTGAAAGAGTTGGACTCCGTTTCAAAGATGGTTCTCATGTTTCAAAAGGAAGTGGTGGACCGCATTTGCGCCCAACCGGGAACAAAATCCTACGGACGCCTTTCCATCCTCACCCAGTGGAAATGCCAAGTGAGGTCCGTTTTAGATATCCCCCCCGATTGTTTTTATCCCGCCCCAAAGGTGGATTCTGCCGTTGTGGAAATCATCCCTCGAGAAAAACCTTTAATGCCCGTGGAAGAAGAATCTCTGGAGACTCTTACGAGGGTTCTCTTTCAAAGTCGCCGCAAGATGCTGCGCGGAAGCCTCAAATCTTTTAAAATTGAAAATCTAGAAGAGAAGCTAGAACGCCTCAATATTTCTCCCACGGCCCGCCCAGAAGAATTGAGTGTGGAAGATTTTTGCAGACTGGCCGCCGCTATTTTTCCGTTGAGGATATAATACCCTTCCCACCAAATAACTAACAGGTATAATTCCTAGTCGTCGTATATGGACAGGTTGGGATAGTCAAATAAAAAAACACCGAACGAAGTGGGGTAAAAAGGGAATAAGAAGAAGCCGTCATATATTCGGTATCTGTGTACCTTAATGGTTTATGCATTCCGTAAGAATCCTGGCGTT
>CAIWGV010000043.1 GCA_903912365.1 uncultured Alphaproteobacteria bacterium | reverse complement strand
TCCTCAACAACAGCTTTTACAGCCCTCAGTCGAAGACTCTCCTGGGCTTCTTGTGTTAACTTACGGGCATCTCCTAATTCCATGCCCAAACATTACCACAATCCCTCTCCTATGTCACCTGTTTTAATGACGGATTAATATCTGGGCCCTGGAAAACCCAAACCGAGGCATCGTTGAGCCAGAAGATATGGACTTTGCCCGGGTGTTGGAACTTGCAACTCCTTATTTGGGAAAGGTCTACGGATGGAAATCAAAAGTCTCTGAAGGATCTCCCAAAGATTGGTGGCAGTTCAAGAGTCTTTTTATACATTAAATCAACTTTTTAAAAATGATCTGATTTCTCCTTATTTAAAAAATTAATACTTATAATTATTCAATAATTTAAATTATTTTTATTTTAATTCAGAAGAATTTTTCCAATCTGCTTAAATCTTAAGCAAAAAGAAGGGGGAAGACCAAGGATCCCCTTTAAAAGGACATTTTGAAGTTTTACTCCCAAGGTTATCCACAGGTTCTGGGGATGAAAAAGCAACTGGTTTCAAAAAGGAGAGTCTTTATTAGAAAGAAGGAGCTGAGGTATCGGACAAATAATCCAGAGTTCCCTGCAACATGAAGCTGGCGGCCACTTTGTCCACGATTTTAGCCCGCTTGGATCGAGATAAATCTCCTTCCAAAAACAACTGGGTTACGGCCTTTGTGGTACACCGTTCATCCCACAAAACAACCGGCACTTCACACATGTCACTAAAACGACGCACAAAGTCCCGTGTAATCTTACAGCGGTCCCCTTCGGACCCGTTCATGTGGTAGGGCATCCCCATAATGATGCCCCCTACGTCAAATTCCTCAATCAGATTAATAAGCTCGTTTACATCTTTGAGAAAGGCTGTTCGCCGAATGGTTTTGAGAGCCGTTGCAATTTTACGGCGCGTGTCTGAAATGGCAATCCCTAAAGTCTTATCCCCCAAATCAACCCCAATCAGAGGTTGAGTAGGCTTTAAATAATCTTTTAGATCGTCAACACCAACCAGGGCCATTTTTTATTCTTTCTCCATCATAAATTTTTGAAGCAAAGTCCCAAAGGTTTTTTTCAAAACCAAATCCACCTCTTCCATAGAAACATGAATTCCCAGATCATGCAAGGATGTTACCCCGTATGCCTCCAGCCCGCAGGGATTAATGTGGGCATAATGAGAGAGATCAGGGTTCACATTCAAAGAAATTCCGTGGGAGGTAACCCATCTTTGGGTCTTCACCCCCAGGGCTCCTATCTTCTTATTTCCGACCCATACGCCAATCCGACCCCCGTGTCGCACCCCTTCTACCTTAAAATAACGGAGGGTTTCAATCATCCACTCCTCCAGAAAGTGAACATAGAGCTTCACGTCTCGTTGATACTGGGCTAGATTCAAGATCACATAGGCCACCCGCTGTCCCGGTCCATGGTAAGTAATCCGTCCTCCTCGCGGCGCCTCATAGATGGGAAAAGGGGGAGACAAAAGATCTTGGGGCTGTGTGCCGACCCCTTTCGTATACAGAGGCGGGTATTCCAAAAACCACACAAGTCCTGAATGCATCCCCTTTTGCACCTGCACGACGCATTCTGCCATAGAACGAAGAGACTCTTCATAGGCCGTGAGCCCTGGGGATATGCGATATTCTATAATCATCGAAGCACTTTATCATATCGCGAGTACGATTTAAAATGGCTATAATGCTTTATGCCAAACATAAGAAATACTTGATACCGTTCCAGAAATTGATCAGCACGAGCGAAACAGAGGTCGAGTACGCGGAATATAGTCTGCCTACTTGAGCACACGAGATCCTACAGTTTTGCGAAGTGATCATCAAATTATAAGGTGCCGGCTATATTACTTTTTTGAGTCTGTCATAGATTTTGTGAATGTTAGCCCCACACTTGATGGATACCCATCACGATTCTGCAGAAGATTCTTGGTCCACGATGAGATCTTTAACCGTTTCAGTGTTCCCTTAGAACTCGCAAGTATTGCTTTTTCTAGGAGGTTTTCATCAAATCCATAATTTCCCAGCTGAATAAAGAGGCGTCCATCTTTTAACCGATCTATCACTTCTTCTACAGGCATCTCTGCTAGTTTTTCTCCATCATATAGGCCTACAGTTTCTCTGAGTTTGCGATGCTCTTGAGCATTTCTTCTCAAAATAGGACCAACAGCCTCAATATCAATGTCCTCAATTCTTTTTGGGGCTCCGGGCACATACCCTTTTGGGTCTTTTAAAAAGGGATTAAAAGAAGAATTTAAAGTTCTAGTCTGATATTGATCTCCAAACCGAGGGTTCACTAAGGGAAGGTACGAAGAAACAAAGGGGGAAAGAGATGGGTTTTCCGCTCTTTCTTTTGCGGCTCCTTCCAACCTTTGACATTGTTCTGCGGTCCAGGTGGGAGTATGATAATGATCTGTTGTTACAAACAGCATTCCATTATCTTCTAAAAGTTCCTCAATGTTCTGCATGACAGCAGGCCATTTAGGCTCAGGCACGTAGTGCATCAAGTTCAAGGCAAAAATAGCTCTATATTTCTTGAGACGAAAAGCTTCTCCCGCATCCTGCACAAAAGTTTCCACATGGAAATACTGAGGATACGCCTCATTGATCAAAGAAGCTAGAGGCTGAAGAGCCTTTTGATGCTCAGGAGAGATATCATATAGATCGAGCACCATAGGAGATGTGAACGTCCATCCAGGTTCAGAATCATAAACTTTTACAACCTCTGAAACAAAATAAGCCGCACTAAATCCCAGCCCACACCCTATGTCTGCAATAGATACGGGTCTGCTTAAAATTTGCTCTTTTTTCCAACTTTTTGTCCCAGTCATAAGTTCTTTCATAAACTCTACAGGGGGTATGTTTTTTTGAACAAATGAAAATCCATACTGAAGACCAGAATCCACATGTGTATGGGGTTTGCCACTTAAACGGGTAATTGACTGAACTATATAGTCAAAACCTTCTTTGGAGGTTGTTATTTCTGGAATACCCTCAGTACGACCCAAAACGCTCATGTATCGTCTAGTGAGCTCTTGAGGAGAGAGGTCTTCCGCAGACGCGGCTGCAAGAACAGATGAAAAAGTTCCTGAAAGCAATACAAACAAATATAGTATTCTAGTCATTTTTTTATCTCATAAATAAAAGTTTAAAAACAGTACATCCTATATAAAGATCATTATTCTGAATTTCAAGAGATGTATCATAAAAAAAGATCCAGAGGGGCAAAACCCCTCTGGATTGAGTTTGGAGGTATAACATGAAATCCGGACATTGCGTCCAGACTCCTTACATATAGCGGATTTATTATAAATTTCAAGGTTTTTGTTCTATTTTTGTTAAAAAAATTAGTTTTTTTGCTAACTTTTAGCAGATTGTTGTCATTTTTAGGAAGTTTTTGTCTTTTAGAAAATTTCATTTGTATCCGATGATAAGACGAACTATGATAGCAGACAGTATAAAAAAAGCCTCTGGAAAAAAGATCCAGAGGGGGGAAACCCACCCTCTGGATTAAGTTTGGAGGTATAACATGAAATCTGAACATTGCGTCCAGACACCTTTGATATAAAAACTTTGTTTTATATTTCAAGGGGGTGGGCGCATTTTTTTTAAAAATTTATGGCTAGAACATTTTAATTTTATTATAGGCAAGAGGGAACAATGCCTATTAAATATAGGCGAGCGACCGAATAACCCCTAACAAAGTTACAAAGGATTGGCCATATGAAGTCTCGCATTTATCTATACTCTGGACCTGGCGCCGCCGCAGAATCTCTCTCTCAAACCGTTGCAACCCTTGAAGAACTAACGCCCGTTCCTTACACCGTCGAAAAAATTGGATTTCGGGAGCTTAAAGGAGGGGCCTGGGCACAAGATGCGGCCCTCCTCATCATGCCAGGCGGTGCTGATATCCCCTATTCCAAATATCTATCCGGCGAAGGAATCTCAAAAATAAGAGGCTATGTGGAACAAGGCGGCAATTACCTGGGCATTTGCGCGGGGGCTTATTTTGCCTCGGCCAAAATTATTTTTGAAGCCGGCACCCCTCTTGAAGTCCAGGGCACTCGGGACCTTAAATTTTTTCCTGGGGTGGCCGAGGGGCCCGTGCTCGCCCCCTATGATTACAATTCAAATTCTGGGGCCCGCCTAGCAGAGCTCCACGTAAAAGGTTCAGACACACCCGTGTTCTCCCATTTCAACGGAGGATGTCATTTTGTGGGGGCCGAAAAAATCCCGGGCGTTACAGTGCTGGCCACCTATGGGGATACAGAAAAAGCGGCTATCCTTGAAATGAGGGTTGGTAAAGGACACGTTATTTTGTCCGGTGTTCATCCGGAATTCTCTCCCCATCTTATGAATCGGGAAGATCCTTATCTAAGACCCATTGCGGAAAAACTAGATCTTCATGAGGGCTCCCGAAAAGAGTTAATGAAGGGAATATTTGGGAAATTAGGCATTTGAGTGCAGGCTTATAAATTATAGAAAAATCCTCTACAATAGGGCTGAAGAAATGAAGAATCTCTTTTAAGTTCCCAAGAGGAGAAGATAGATGACAAACGATCTAGAGCTTACAAAAAACCAACTTGTCTTTCATTCGAAAGATGGGGAAATCAGCCTGGATGTTATGCTGAAAGGAAACTCTATCTGGCTCAGTTTAAATCAGCTTGCAGATCTTTTTCATCGTGACAAATCTGTAATTTCTCGCCATCTTTCACAGATCTTCAAGACCAAGGAATTGAGAAAGGGCGAAGCTGTTGCAAATTATGCAACAACTGCCGCTGATGGAAAAACATACAGAGTGGATCATTATAATTTAGATGCTATTTTGTCAGTTGGCTACAGAATAAACTCAAAGAGAGGCACGGAATTCAGACGTTGGGCGACTCAGGTTCTCAATCAACATTTGCTTAAAGGATATACTCTCAACCAGCAGCGTTTGAGTGAGAAAAGCCTCAAAGAAATTACAAGCGCTTTAAATCTACTTCAGAGAAGTTTAAAGGAATCTGGAGAAATTACAGATATTGGGGAAAGTGCTCTCGAAATTATTCAGCACTTTGCGAAAGCATGGCATCTTCTATTAGCCTATGATGAGAATAAGCTAGAGAATCCTTCTGATTTAGAAGTGCCTCCTCTTTTGGATGAAGAAGAAGCTGAAGAATCTATTGCTTCTCTTGCAAAAGAACTAAAAGAAAAGGGTGAGGCCTCAAATCTATTCGCCAAACCACGAAATCACGGCATTAAAGAAATCTTGGGTAATATTCATCAAACTTTTGGACAGGAATAAGAGAACTGCAAGCTTTTTGTTTCTTCTGTATCTGAAACAACACGGTGTAAGTACTGATGCCATTACAAATGAGGTTCTCGCAACTTTAGCTCTCTTGATCGCCCAAAGTCAGCCACACGAGAAAGAAATTCTTATTAAACTGATTTTGAATCTAATTTAGATCCTCTCATTCTTCTCTCTTGGAAAACTAGGCATTCCCGTGTAGAGTCTAGGGATGAAAATCTTAATGTGCGGCGATGTGGTTGGCCGGTCTGGGCGGGAAGCCATCCAGAAATATGTGCCTGTGCTCCGGGAAAAATGGGACCTTGATCTCGTGGTTGTGAACGGCGAGAATGCAGCGCGAGGATTTGGCATCAGCGCCTCCAACTGCAAAGAATTTTATGAGGCGGGCGTGGACGTGATTACCACGGGCAATCATATTTGGGACCAGAAAGAAATTATCTCCTATATTGAAACAGATCCGTATCTCTTACGTCCTCTGAATTATCCTGACAAAACCCCAGGTCAAGGTCTTGTGGTTCTTGCCCTTCCCAACGGCAAAAAAGTGGCGGTGATCAATCTTATGGGGCGTCTCTTCATGGATCCTTTGGACGATCCTTTTGCAGCCCTCGAAAAAGTTCTAAGCACCCATAAGCTAGGCCTCAACGTAGCCGCTATCCTCGTGGATTTTCATGCGGAAACAACCTCTGAAAAGATGGCAGCGGCCCAGATGGCCGATGGTCGCATCACGGCCCTGGTGGGAACCCATACCCATGTGCCCACGGCGGACACCCTGATTTTTTCTGGGGGCACCGCTTATCAATCAGATCTGGGCATGACGGGAGATTATGATTCCGTCATCGGCATGAAAAAAGAAGGCCCCATCCAGCGCTTCACCCGCAAATTTTCCGTGGAGAAATGGAGCCCCGCCGAAGGGGAGGCCACCCTCTGCGGCCTTTATATCGAAAGCGATGACCAAACGGGCAAAGCCCTTGTTGTGAAGCCCGTTCGATTAGGGGGAATTTTATCCCAGACGGAACTATGACAGAAAACTATTGTTTGATTTTTATTTCATTTCTTGTAAGGTTCAGAAAATTATAGCTGGAGCACGTCCCATGAAAAAAATTTTATTGAAGTCTACTTTCTTAAGTTTAATCTTTGTGACGGCGTGCCAAGGAGACGTCAGTGAAAACCCAACTCTAGTGAGCAGACCAAAACGGTCCTTGACTCCAGTGGATAGTTTATCTTTCATGCTGCCTGAGGTATCTGATCCTAGACCTTTTCAAGCGTTCTGGGGAGTTCCTGTTGGAACTTGCGAATTGAATGAAGAATTTCCAAATCACGACAGTAAAAAGATGTGTGAATATCGTGAAGATTCAGACTGTGTCTCAAGCCCGAGTGCCACAGGAAGCACAAAAGACGGAATCTCCCCCACACTTCCCTTACCAGAAGAAAAAGAACCCCCTTTAGCAAAGCTGACCTCTATAGAAGTTGACCCTAAAGCAGCTGTTCCCGTATCCCTCCATAAACCTAAAAGTTCAAAGAAGAAAAAATAAACACAAATCCCTCCCCTTGCCGGATTTCCCATAAAAAAGTATGATGTCCTTCATTATTTTATTAAGGAGACGCCATGGCAGGCCATTCGCAATTTAAAAACATCATGCACCGGAAGGGTGCTCAAGACGCAAAAAGAGCAAAGGTATTTACAAAGCTCATTCGAGAACTCACCGTTGCTGCAAAGCAAGGGGGAGATCCCGCAACCAATGCGCGCCTTAGAGCCGCCATCATTGCCGCCCGCGTGGCCAATATGCCCAAAGACACCCAGGATCGAGCCATTGCCCGGGGTATGGGAGCAGGGGAGGCCGACAACTTCGAAGAAATTCGTTATGAGGGGTACGGACCCGGAGGCGTCGCCATTGTGGTGGAGGCTCTTACAGACAACCGCAACAGAACAGCCCCAGAAGTAAGATCCTCATTTACAAAATATGGCGGCAACTTAGGCGAAACCAACAGCGTGAGTTTCCAATTTGAGCATGTGGGGCTCATCGAGTATCCCGCAGAGTCCATCTCAGCAGATCGTATCTTAGAAATTGCCCTGGAAGGTGGGGCTGAGGATATCCAGCAAGAAGGGGATGTGCACCAAGTTTTCTGCCAGATCCCGGATTTCCATAAAGTGCGGGAAGAACTTTCTAAACATTTGGGCGACCCTCTCTCCGCCAAAATTATCTGGAAACCCATCAACTTCATCACGGCGGATGAACAAACGGCCTCTTCTGTGTTAAAATTGTTGGACGTGCTGGAAGACAACGATGATGTGCAAGCGGTGTTCTCAAACGTTGATATTCCCTTGGAGATTTTGGAAAAACTAAGTGGCTAAAACACGCATCCTGGGAATCGACCCGGGACTCAGAATTACGGGCTGGGGGATCATTGAGATTGAAGGATCTCGATTGTCTCATGTGGCCCATGGAACTGTGTGCCCGAAGTCGGAAGGAACCATGGGGGAGCGCCTCAACCACCTTTACCAAGATCTTTTAAAAGTGATAGACTTATACAGGCCCCATGAGGCGGCCATAGAAGAGGTTTTTATGAATACCAATCCCTTGTCCACCCTAAAGCTCGGCATGGCCCGAGGGGTGGCCATGTTAGCCCCCGCCGAACGAGGCCTTAAAGTTTCTGAGTATGGGGCCAATAAGGTGAAAAAATCCGTGGTGGGCAGTGGGCATGCCTCCAAAGAGCAAATGGCTGCCATGGTCAAAATATTGCTGCCAGGATGCGCAGCCACCCAAGATGCCGCCGATGCTTTGGGCGTTGCCATTTGCCACAGCCATCATCGCACCTTCCAAGAAATTGAGGCCCGCTCATGATCTCTAAACTCCGGGGATTTCTCGATACCATTGATACACAAGGATTGGTCATTGATGTGAATGGCGTGGGGTATTCCGTGGCGTGTTCCCAAAACACCTTGCGGAATTTACCCGTTTCCGGTGACCCTTTAACCCTTTACATCGAAACCCTCATGCGCGCCGAGCAAATCAATTTGTATGGGTTTTTGACGGACCAGGAACGGAGCATTTTTAAATTGCTTCTAACCGTCCAAGGAGTTGGAGGGAAAGTGTGTCTTTCCCTGTTATCAGCTCTCACATCCGATCAGATCTTTAACGCTATTCTGACTCAAGATCATGTGCCTCTCACCCAGGCAGACGGCGTGGGCCCTAAGCTTGCCACGCGGATTGTCAGAGAACTTAAAGACAAGGCCATTGCCGAAGCCCCTTTATCTTTCACCCCCATCACAACGGGCCTCCATCAACAGGCCCTTTCTGCCTTGACGAACTTAGGCTACAAGCGGAATGAAATCATGGAAGCCCTACAGGGATTGGGAGAGATTTCCTCCTTAGATAAATTAATTCCCATGGCCCTCAGCCAGCTGAGTAAGAGGTAACATGGACCGGATCATTTCCCCCCAGAGTACAGAGACGGACGAGCTGGTGGAAATTCAAAAATCCCTACGCCCTTTGAAGCTGGATGACTTCATGGGACAGTCCCAAGTTCGGAGCAATTTGAAGATATTTATTCAGGCCTCCCGTGACCGTTCTGAAGCCCTCGATCACGTGTTGCTCTACGGACCCCCAGGACTTGGAAAAACCACCTTGGCCCAAATCATTGCCCATGAGTTGGGTGTGGGATTCCGGTCTACGTCGGGCCCCATCATTGCCCGGGCTGGAGATTTGGCGGCGTTGCTTACCAACCTTCAGCCCCACGATGTTCTATTCATTGATGAGATCCATCGTTTAAGCCCTGCGGTGGAAGAAATTTTGTATCCCGCCATGGAAGATTGCAAACTGGATTTGATGATTGGAGAGGGCCCCTCTGCCCGCTCCGTTCAGATCGACCTCCCCCCTTTCACCCTTATCGGGGCTACCACACGGTCTGGCCTCATCACCCGCCCTTTGCGGGAGAGGTTTGGTATCCCTTTGGGGCTTTCTTTTTACACCCACGAGGAGCTCTCTCCCATCATCCAGCGGGCGGCCACACTTCTGAAAATGGATCTCTTACCAGAGGGCGCTTTTGAAATTGGACGACGGTCCCGGGGGACTCCCCGTATTGCCCTCCGACTTCTTCGCCGGGTTCGAGACATTGCGGGGGTTTGGAAGGAATCCGCCGTGGACCATAAGGTGGTGGACCGAGCCTTACTCCAGTTGGAAGTGGATCATCAGGGCCTCGATGCTTTAGATCGCCGGTACCTTAAAGTCATTGCAGATCACTATGAAGGCGGCCCCGTGGGAATCGAAACCCTGGCTGCGTTTCTGTCTGAACAGAAAGATGTTTTGGAAGAAGTGATTGAGCCCTACCTCATCCAACAAGGGTTTCTCCAACGCACCCCCCGGGGACGGATTCTCACCCAAACGGCTTTTATCTTTTTGGGGATGGTGCCACCGGCTTCTTCGGGTGAGTCCCTTGACCCTAGGGAAAAAACATAAAATATTTCCATCTTGAAACAACCCCTGTTGCATGATATAGAATCCCCAAAGATATAAAAAGGGGGAATACAGCATGTTCTGTAAGATGGTTTTCTTAAGTCTAGGAATTTTTTTCACAAGCACTTTATGGAGTGCCGCCGCGGAATCTGACGAGTTTTTAGAAGACCCTAGACACCCCATCACTGTTTATTTAAAACGGGACCCCAAAAATGAAAATAAAAAGCTGCTTGATGAGGTTTCTGGGAAGACTTTCTTAAATATTACGATTGCGGGCTATTCAGAGGAGAACGTTATTGAATCCGTATTCCAATTTCTTCTGCCAAACAATCACCTGCAGTGTTTAAGTTTAGCTGGCTGTGCCCTTAGAGATTCGGATGTTTCTAACATAATGACCGGAGCATTTCGTCTCAAAACCCTAAATCTACAATCTAATAAGATCACAGAACGAGGGCTAGCTTTTATCGGTGTATTTCTAAAACATGGGTATAGATTAGAAGCATTAGATCTTAGTTGGAATTCTATTGGAAGAGACCCAACTCTTCTTTTTGAAGCCTTGGGAGTTAACAAAAAATTAAGAGAACTTGTCTTGAAGAGAATTGGTCTTCATTCAAGCCAAGGGTGGCAACTCTTAATGCAGGCCCTGGAAACCAATAAAACTTTGAAAACATTAGTCCTGGACGGCAATGAATGCAGAGTAGAAAAGGACTATTTTGAAAAAGCCCTTACAGAAAATACCACCTTAGAAGCTCTTAGCCTTGCGGATTCTGGATTAAGGACACAATATATTGTCACCCTTATGAATATATTAGACAAAGTTCCCAAAAGCCCTCTGCGGATAGATATTGGAAAAATTTCCGGTGCCCGAAAGATTATCGCAGCGAAAGAAAATCGAGAAAGAATGCAACAATTTTCTCCTGTGAGCGATTCTCCTTCCGAAAGCCCTCAGCTTATGCGTCGACATTATAGAGGATCTCCCGAAAAGGGATCTTCTTTGGGAAAAATACCCTTTGATGGAAGCGGAGCGCCTGTTTTAATAAAATCAACCCCTGGTTCTCGGCAGCCGTCTCCTCCCCCCGCTGCCTTATCATCGCCCACGGCACCCCCTCCTTTTGGAAAAATAGGGAGAGCGAGAAAGCCCGCTAATTATTATGCGCCCCCCTCTGATACAGAGGCATCAGAAGCAGAGGACCCGCAAGGCTGGGTTTAAATCCAACCTACGGTAGAAATAAAGAGAGGAAGCTATACCATCTCGAAACTAAGAAGGGCCCGGCGGTTTTCCTTGGAAGCCCCAGGAACAACGGGGTAGTATCCACTAAAAGCAGCTACATAGAACCTTTTGGCATCCAGACCTTGCGAAATAAAGTACTGAACAACGGCTAAGGCCCGCTTGTAGGAGGTAAGCCAGTTGGAATCGTAGGTATTCTCAGGGCCAATGCTGGGGGAATCCGTGTGGCCCTCCACGCGGATGATCCACGGAACACTGCTGCTTTTCTTGGCTAGCTTCATGAGCTTTACGCTCAGCCTATTGAGGGACTGCTGGGTGCCCTTCGTCAGCTCAGAGGACCCCTTAGAAAAGAATATATAGTTTCCAAACACGAGGCGGCCATTCTCTGTATGAAGACTTCCATCCCCTGCCAACAAAGATTTCATAGTTTGGATAAATTTATATTGGGGGAAGGATTCGAGGGCACTTCTTGATCCCTGAACCTCTCCCATGAGACCTTCAACTTGGGCCTTCAGCCGTTCATTGGAAACGGTTACTTCGTTCACCTGCTGTCTTAAGAGTTTGATCTTATCAGACTTATTATACCCCCCCGTAAAATATCCATTAAAAACCAAACGATCCGTAATTAGAAACCCAAGACCCAGGATAATGATAAGGAGGACGCCCGCGAGTAACGTAAAAATAGCCGACTGAAGTGAACTGAGCATTCTGATTATGCCTCCCCTCCTTTATTTCTATCATAGATCCCGGGATATACCAATAGACTTTTAGGGAAAAACTTCGCTTTTCCTCTGGACGATTTGGCAAAAATATGGCTAACTGCGAGGGAAGTAAGGATGGTAGCGGAGGAGGGATTCGAACCCCCGACAAATGGATTATGATTCCACTGCTCTAACCAACTGAGCTACTCCGCCTTTGATTTTCTTTATAGAATCTAGGGATTGCCGTACAAATTGTCAAGAAAGACCTTACATGAGTGAACCTTATATTAAAATAGCCCCCTCCCTTCTGTCCGCAGATTTCTCCCAATTGGGGGACGAAATACAGGCCGTCGCCGCTGCCGGCGCTGACTGGATCCATGTGGATATCATGGACGGACATTTCGTTCCGAACCTCACTATCGGCCCAGCCGTCGTGCGGTCCATCCGCGCCTGTACTAAACTTCCCTTTGATGTGCACTTGATGGTGGAGAATCCTGGGCTGTTCATAGATCCCTTCGTGGAGGCGGGGGCGGATGCCCTCACGGTACACGTGGAAGTACCCGGAGTTCTGGATCATCTGACACAGATTAAGCTTCGTGGCAAAAAAGTGGGCCTCTCCTTAAGCCCCGATACCTCTGCAAAAACCTTAGAACCTTATTTGTCCCACATTGATCATATCTTGGTCATGACCGTGCATCCCGGATTTGGGGGGCAGTCTTTTTTAGAGACCCAGATTCCCAAAATAAAAGAAATTCGGCATATGATTGGGAGTCGACCCATCGCCATCGAGGTGGATGGGGGTATTAATCCCCAAACGGCCCCTCAGGTGATTGAGGCTGGGGCCACAATTCTAGTTTCGGGTCACAGTATCTTTACGGGAGACCCGGCCCAATATGCGCACAACATTGAAATTTTAAGAAGGAAGAAGGAAGCATGACTCTCAAAAAATGTAAGGTATTAATCATTGGCGGAGGACCTGCCGGGTACTCAGCCTCCATTTATGCAGCCCGCGCAGGTCTTGCCCCCGTTCAAGTGTTGGGCAATGAACCCGGCGGCCAATTGATGATCACCACGGATGTGGAAAACTATCCTGGATTTGCGGACGTGATCCAGGGCCCTTGGCTCATGGAGCAAATGCACAAGCAGGCAGAGCATGTGGGAGTGGAGCTCATTTATGAGGCCATTGAACATGTGGACTTCTCGAAACGTCCTTTTGTGTGCAAAGGCGAAGCGGGAACCACCTATGAAGCAGAAGCGGTTATTATCTCCACGGGAGCCAAGGCAAAATGGCTAGGGATTGAGAGCGAGAAAAAATTCCAAGGCTTTGGGGTTTCCGGATGCGCCACCTGTGACGGGTTTTTCTTCCGGGGCAAAGAAGTGGTGGTTGTGGGGGGTGGCAACACGGCAGTGGAAGAGGCCCTTTACCTCACCACACCCGCCTCCAAAGTCACCATTATCCATCGGCGGGATAAATTCCGAGCAGAAAAAGTTCTCCAGGACAAACTCTTTGCCCACCCGAAGATTCATGTAATCTGGGATTCCGTGGTGGAAGAAATTGTGGGCACCGAAACCCCCAAATCCGTCACCGGAGTACGGATCAAAAATATAAAGACGGGGGAATTTCATGAGATTTCAGCAGAAGGCGTCTTTATTGCTATTGGCCACTCTCCCCAAACGGAAATTTTCCGTGGTCACGTGGAAACCGATGGGGAGGGCTATCTCTTAACCCAGCCAGGAACAACGCTTACCAACATCCCCGGGGTCTTTGCAGCGGGAGACGTTCAGGATAAAGTTTACCGCCAAGCCATTACTGCCGCAGGGCAGGGATGCATGGCAGCGTTGGATGTGCAGAAACTATTAAATTAAAATAACCCGTGACAAAGAAAAAAATTCATGATAGAAGTCTAGGTTCAAGGTTATTTTCAAAGAAATAGTTTAATGTCTGGCTTTTGTGTAAGCTGGGGCACGGGCAGGGTCTAAAGGTATAGATCTCCGTCGGTTCCTGGATAAAGACGGAATTAACGAACAAATTACAATTAAGGAAAGTTTACTCATGCATCTTCAAGATTTAAAGCTAAAGTCTCCCAAAGAACTACTTACCCTGGCAGAGGGGCTTAATATAGAAAATTCCAGCGCCCTTAAGAAACAAGAGCTCATTTTCTCTATCCTCAAGAAATCAGCGGAAAACAAGGTTTCCATTTTTGGTGAAGGTGTAGTAGAAATTTTGCCCGATGGATTTGGCTTTCTGCGGTCTCCCCAAGCAAACTATTTGCCTGGACCCGATGATATTTATATTTCCCCCAGCCAAGTGCGGAAGTTCTCCATGCGCACAGGTGACACGGTGGAAGGAGAAATTAAATCTCCCAAGGAAGGGGAGCGCTATTTCGCCCTTACCAAGGTAAATCGCATTAATTTTGATGATCCAGAAAACCTCAAGCATCGCATTAACTTTGATAATCTAACGCCGCTTTATCCTCAAGAACCCTTTAAAATGGAAATTGAAGGCAACAAGGGAGACATTACAACCCGTGTAATTGATCTGATCACCCCCCTAGGGAAGGGTCAGCGCGGTCTCATCGTGGCGCCTCCCAGAACGGGAAAAACCATGATGCTTCAGAATTTAGCCCATGCCATTGAAAAGAACCATCCAGAAGTTTACTTGATCGTATTGCTCATCGATGAGCGGCCGGAAGAAGTCACTGACATGTCCCGCTCTGTAAAGGGCGAAGTGGTGAGCTCCACCTTTGATGAGCCGGCTACTCGGCACATTCAGGTGGCGGAAATGGTCATTGAAAAGGCAAAGCGCCTTGTGGAACAAAAAAGGGACGTGGTTATCTTGCTGGACTCCATTACCCGTCTTGCCCGAGCCTACAACACCGTTGTGCCTTCTTCCGGGAAGGTACTGACCGGGGGTGTGGATGCCCATGCTTTGCAACGTCCGAAGAGATTCTTTGGAGCAGCCCGCAATATTGAGGATGGCGGCTCTCTTACAATCCTAGCAACAGCTTTGATTGAGACAGGATCGCGCATGGACGAAGTCATCTTTGAAGAATTTAAAGGAACCGGTAACTCGGAAATCATCCTGGATCGCCGTATTGCGGATAAGAGAACCTTCCCTGCCATTGATATTACTCGGTCTGGAACTCGGAAAGAGGAGTTATTGGTGGACAAAAATACTCTGGCCAAGATGTGGGTTCTCCGGCGTGTTCTCAACCCCATGGGCGTTGTAGAAGGCATGGAGTTCTTAATCGACAAGTTGAAAGAGACAAAAACAAACAAAGACTTTTTCACCTCGATGAACGCATAGCTCTTTGTTTCATATGAGTTTTTCTTGTCCCGCTTCTATCGTAGAAAAACTTTCTCTCTTGATGAGGGAGGAGATTTCTTTAGAAAAAATCGCGGCTCTCGAGCTTTATGTACGCTTGGTGTTTGAAAAAAATGAAGCCTTTAATTTAATTGGGTCTCGAGAATTTCCCCAAATTTGGGAGAGACATATTCTGGATAGTGCCCAACTCTATCCTTTTTTAAAAAATAAAAATAAATCTATTGCGGATTTGGGAAGTGGAGCAGGATTTCCTGGGCTCGTTTTGAGTATTTTAGGAATTAAAGAAATCACGCTCATTGAATCCTCGGAAAAAAAATCTGTTTTTCTGGAAAATGTTTCACGTGAAACATTTTGTGGGGCGAAAGTGATTAATGATCGCGTGGAGAAAATAAAGAAAATAAAATTCGATATAATTATTTCCAGAGCCATGGGGAAACTTGTAGCTCTTTTTAATTTTTCAACGCCCATCGCAAAAAATTCGACGGAATATTTCTTTCTAAAAGGCCGGACTTTTGAGGAAGAGATAAAAGGAGCCCGGGGAGTTTTTGATTTTTCCTATGACCTCATTCAAAGTCTAACGGACGAGGAATCTAAGATTATTCACATCAACAAAAAACCTCTTTTAAAGTAAAAATCCCCCTTGTTTTTTTAAGAGAAAAAGATAACAATGGGATATGACAAAAATCATCGCCATCGCGAATCAAAAAGGAGGGGTTGGAAAGACAACAACCGCTGTTAATTTGGCCACGGCTATGGCCGCCATCCAAAAAAAAGTTCTTCTTATTGACCTCGACCCCCAAGGAAATGCCAGCACGGGACTGGGTGTCGCCTACACGGACCGCACCCAGGGAACCTATGAGTTTATGGTAGGTTCTTGCGCCCTCTCCCGGGCGATTAAGAAGACGGTGGTTCCTAACCTATTTGTGATGCCGGCTTCGGAAGAGTTGCGGGGCGCAGAAATAGAATTTGTTACAGAAAAAAATCGGGAAGTTATTTTGAAAACAGCCCTTGAGTCCGCCGAATTCGATTACATCTATATTGATTGCCCGCCTGCCATGGGCATCCTCACTCTCAATGCTCTGGTCGCCGCTCAAAGCGTCTTAATTCCCTTGCAGTGCGAATATTATGCCCTGGAAGGATTGAGTCAGCTTTTGAAAACCATCAAGATCGTCAATGAAAATTTTAACCCTCGTCTTTCTTTGGAAGGTGTCATCCTTACCATGTTTGACTCCAGAAATTCTCTGAGTGCCTCCGTTGAAAAAGACGTACGCAGCCATTTAGGGGACAAGGTTTACACAACGGTTATTCCTCGGAATGTGCGAGTCTCAGAGGCTCCTTCCCATGGATTACCTGCCATGATTTATGATTTTAAAAGCTCAGGGGCCCAAGCCTATATGCGATTAGCAACGGAAATTTTAAAGAAAGAAGAAAAGGTAGAAGCATGAAAAAGAAAGGGCTTGGACAAGGATTGTCCGCGTTGTTGGGAGAGACTGTCTCTTACGAAACCAAATCCGCAAAAATGGATCTACAAAAAATCCATCAGGTTTTCACCAGCCAGTTAAGTCCCAGTCAGTTCCAGCCTCGGAAAATATTTGATGAGGATGAAATACAGTCTTTGGCACAATCCATTGAGAAAAATGGAATGTTGCAGCCCATTTTAGTGCGGTCTGGCAAGAGGACAGATGAGTATGAAATTATTGCCGGAGAGCGCCGGTGGCGGGCTGCCAAGAAAATCGGACTCAATCGGGTTCCGATTATTATAAAGGACTTTACCAACGAAGAAGCTCTCACCATGGCTTTGGTGGAAAACCTACAGCGCGAGAATTTGAATCCTTTGGAAGAATCCATGGGATATCAAAGTATGGTAGATCAACTTCACATTACCCATGAAGAAGTGGGAGAGTTGGTGGGAAAAAGCCGCACCCACGTGACCAACATGCTGCGGTTGATGCAGCTGCCTGAGTCTGTTCAGGCCCTTCTGCGGGAAGGAAAGCTCAGTGCCGGCCATGCCCGTGTCTTAGTTGGATCTCAAAATGTGGAGGCCTTAGCTCAAGAAGTCGTTCAAAAAGGACTGAATGTGCGACAAACGGAAAAATTACTTCAGAAAGAAAAGGGGAAAGGGGAGTCTGTTGAGGGGAAAAAATCGAAATCTTTCGATGCACATCCCACAAAAAAACCCAATACCCTCCCTTTAAACCAAGAGCTTTTAGAGATCCAAACTTTTATTGCAGATAGGACTGGGTATGAATCTCAAGTGGAGCTAGGGGAAGAAGGAGAAATCCGTGTAATTTTTCATCTGGCCGGCATGGAAGGGCTGGACGATTTTCTAGCAAAATTAAACACTTTGGAGTAGATTTTTTGGGGTGTGAATAAAAAAAAGAATTAGGCGGTTCTTTTTCAGAAAAAACAAAAACCTTTTAAAAAATGGCGTATTTACGGGAAAAAATAAAGTCTTCTTAGAATTTTTAAATCATCAGACTGTGGATAAGTCTGTGGTGAATATCTTTTTTTTGAAAATTTTATTTTTTACAAATTGCTTTTAAAAAAAACTTACTTTAGGGTAGATTTATGCGTGAAATTATTTTAGATACGGAGACGACGGGACTTGATCCTTTGAGGGGCGACCGGTTGATAGAAATCGCCTGTGTTGAGCTCATGAATCATTTGCCAACGGGTAATTTCTATCATACTTATGTGAATCCTGAAAGAGACGTTCCCCAAATCTCCACAGAAATCACGGGACTTACCCGAAATTTTTTAAAGGATCATCCTGTTTTTTCAAGCGTTGCCAATGATTTCTTAGAGTTCATTAAAGATTCTCCCCTGGTCATTCATAACGCTGACTTTGATTTAAAGTTTTTGAACGTAGAGCTTACCCAGATTCAGAAGGAACCCCTTAGAAATCCAGTAGTTGACACCCTTTATATGGCCCGAAAAAAGTTTCCGGGGTCTCCCGCAAGCTTGGATGCCCTCTGTCGACGATTTAAGATAGACCTTTCAAATCGCACCAAGCACGGAGCCTTGATCGACTGTGAGCTTCTCAGCGCCGTTTATTTAGAACTACGTGGGGGCCGTCAGCAAGGGTTTCTATTGGGCAAGGATGGAAAATCCGAAGAAGGCAGCGCTGAGCTTACGCTAGCGTCCAACAAAGAACTAAAGCCCTCTCGAAATTTTACTCTTTCAGAAGAAGAAAAAACCAAGCACGCGGCCTTTCTTAAAGCTTTGCTGAAATAAAAACTACCCTCCTTGACACTCTCTTTAAACTTTTCAAGAGTACGTCTAACATAAAAATGGAAGTCATCATGAAATATGTAGTTTTATTTTCAGTCCTTTGCTCTGTAATACATTGTTTTTCTGCTACAGGCGAGGAGGATATTAGACGTCTTAAGTAAGTAAGATTATTGAAAACATTCCTGGATTGAGTGTTTCTTAAAAAACTATCTCTGTGAGAGAAAAATGCTGTCTCAGCAGATCTATGCTCGCATCTCCAATTTGATTAGCCCAAATATTCAGATAGGTCAGATGAGATAGGTGAGCCAGAGAGTCCGCCCCCGCATCTCCAATTTGATTAAACCCAACATGCAGAGATGTCAGATGAGCCAACTGAACCAGAGAGGCCGCCCCCGCATCTCCAATGTGATTATTACTAATATCCAGAGATGTCAGATGAGATAGCTTAGCCAGAGAGGCCGCCCCCGCAGCTCCAATGTAATTATACCCAATATTCAGAAATGTCAGATGAGATCGCTGAGCCAGAGAGGTCGCCCCCGCATCTCCAATTTGATTATGCCAAATATCCAGAGATGTCAGATGAGCCAACTGAGCCAGAGAGGCCGCCCCCGCAGCTCCAATGTTATTAAACCCAATATCCAAGCTTCTCAACTGAGATAGCTGAACCAGAGAGGCCGCCCCCGCAGCTCGAATTCGATTAGCCCCAATATCCAAGCTTCTCAACTGAGATAGGCGAGCCAGAGAAGCCGCACCCTCATCTCCAATGTAATTACCCGTAATATTCAAGCTTCTCAACTGAGATAGCTGAGCCAAAGAAGCC
>CAIWGV010000042.1 GCA_903912365.1 uncultured Alphaproteobacteria bacterium | reverse complement strand
TTGGATGTTTCCGTAGTTTTGTGTACTTTCTCATGGGGACCTGCTTTGTTGCTTATTGTTAGGTTCCCACCTTTCTCTCAGATCTCCTTTAAATCTTCAAGCTTTTCCTCCTCCCCCTTCACTTACGCAGGAGGTCTATTATCATCTCCAAATTGACTATCATCCCCATAATCAGATCTACCATAGCTAGAGGACCCTGTATTTCCAGTGGACGGGGCAGGCGTGGTGGGCTTGATGAGGCAAATGGGCTGATTAGGATTTCCAAAACACCCAGCTTCTTGAGTGACAATGCTGAGGGCATCAGATCCCGAACTTAGAGCCTCCTGTAAGCCAGCGAGAAGAGCCGGGGGGTTTTGGAGGTATTCAGGTCTGGTGGCCAAGAGGGCCTTAAATTTTAGGAGCAAGGCCTCAAGTTCAGACTTCCTTTTTTTGTACCAAGCCTCTGGGAATGTGGGATTTTTCTTGGTTCGATTCCCCTGGGGCTGGGGTGCTTGTCCTCTGATATAAGCTTGGAGAGAGTTATAGAAATTTGGTTGAGCATCTTTGATTTGCTTCGAAAGAACCCGAATCTGTTGAAGATCTAAAACGTATAAGATCTGTGCGACTTGATTTTGCAAGTCAGCGGGGAGCGGGGTGCCATTCAAAACCGTGTTTAAAAAATTTCGGTCCGCATTAATATCATTATCAGCGGCGATAAGCTGGGGGGATGTCATGTCGGAGGCATAATTTTCTCCATGATTGGCACCAGTTCCACTCCATTTGGAGACGATTCTGTAAATCTCTTTGGTTTGAAAATCTACAGACTGCTGTTGTTGTGGGTTTTGAACGACGCCCAAGAAGCCTCCTGCAGCATTAAGAACGTTTGAGAGAGAGGAGCCCGTGTTATTGTTTATGGTATTGTTATCTAGAATGTTTTGAGTCACAAGGGGAAGTCCGTTGGCATTAAAGCCCGTGTTTCCCATAAAAGGCAAAAGAATAACAATAGATGCCACTGACAGATGGCGGATACCTATTTGAAATGATTCTAGATTCATGCTTTCTCTCCCTTGGAATTATTCTAGCATGAATTTTAGATTTGTGAATACTATTTCCTAAGGAATAGAATTCACAAAGGACTCAGCATAATTGATGTGAGGCTCCCGCGCCGACTTTTTAAAAGAAGCTGGGTCGAGAAAAAAATCCTAATGGATTTTTTCGCAATGACTGTTTTTGTTTTCTTTCTTCTTCTTTTAACTTTAAAAAATTATCCTGCCGTCGATAGGCGAGGGTTGCCTCAGTAAATGGAATGCTTCTGCGCAGAAGTGATTCGCTTCTATAGGGGGAGAAGAATACCCCGACGTCTCTCATTCGAGAGGACAGCCTATAATTGCAGGGGGCTGCAACTAGGGAGCCTAGCTCCCTATGTCTTTTTGGGCAGGGGAAGAAAGACTCAATAATCGCGACTTACGGAATCATCTTCCAATGGCCCGAATAAGTCCTGAGGAACCCTTACGTTTATTACCTTGGAAGATAAAAGAGAGGAGTTATTAATGTCAATTAATATTGGTTAAGGAACGAAAAAGAAAATTTCTAGCTTGAATTCTAAAATAAAGATCTTATATAAAGAGTATTAAATTTTAATAATATAGGAATAAATAATGCGTTTTATTATTTTGGCATCTTTTCTTTTGTTTAATGTCAGTTGGAGCGCCCTCCATCTCGACGAAATAGAAAATCTGAGAGATATTTATAGATCTGCCCAAGTATTCTATGAAGATACCTTAGAATGGAGCAATGCCAGTCTTAAAAAACTTGAGGGCAAAGAAGTTTCAGGAGAATCTTCTCCTGGGAACACATCTTCTGAAGCTTCGAAAAAGAAGGAACAAAGAATATAGTCAAGAGCGTATAAAATGATCATAGATTTGGAAGGGCAAAGAGAGCGAAGAGATCGCATTTGTGCTTTCTTCTCAAGGACTTGGCCTGAGCCCATTTATGTTCGATTGGGTTGAGAT
>CAIWGV010000041.1 GCA_903912365.1 uncultured Alphaproteobacteria bacterium | reverse complement strand
CGTTACAGCATCAAATTTAAGATTATCGCTGGAATTGTGAACCTCAAAAATGGATTCGCTCCCGTCTGATCCAAAAATGGGAAAGGGAAAATCTCCTTTCTTTTTAAAACACCTTGGAGGATGACTTACGCATGAGGTCTAATTAGTAAAATCGCATTTTAAAATAATATGTCTCTTTTATTTTTACACAACAAAACCATTTCTTGAAATATTCTTTATTTTTTCTTATCCTAATAATAAGGGAAGGTATAATTATTTAAATGCTCAAAAAAAAGATTAAAGAATTCAAACAGCTTGAGCCTTGGCAAGATCCCAGTAAAACACCCTATATCTCCATTGAATCCATCGGCAAAACCTTCAACGGATTTCCCGCTTTAACGGAGGTTTCCATTAATATTTACAAGGGGGAATTCTTTTCGCTTCTAGGGCCTTCAGGCTGCGGAAAAAGTACATTGCTGCGGATTTTATCAGGCCTTGAAAGCCCAGACACGGGACGCATCCTGATTGATGGCACCGATATCACAGCGCTCCCTCCCCATGAACGCCCCATTAATATGATGTTTCAATCCTATGCCTTGTTTCCCCACATGACTATTTTCCAAAATGTGGCCTTCGGACTCAAACAAGAAGGTCTTTCGAAAAAAATTATTCAAGATCGCGTGGGTGACATGCTGGCTTTGGTGCAGCTAGAAAAATATGGGGAGCGTCGCCCCCACCAACTCTCCGGGGGCCAAAAACAACGGGCGGCTTTAGCCCGATGTCTGGTGAAAAAGCCGAAACTTGTTTTGTTGGATGAGCCCTTGGCAGCCCTTGATAAAAAACTCCGGGAACACACTCAGTTTGAGCTGGTAAATATTCAAGAGAAAGTAGGAATCACCTTTGTCATGGTAACCCATGACCAAGCAGAAGCCATGACCATGTCCACCCGCCTAGCCGTCATGGAAGAGGGACATGTGCGACAGTTGGGAACACCCAATGAAATCTATGAATATCCCAATAGTGCCTATGTAGCCAATTTTATTGGAGATATTAACCTATTCTATGGGGTAGTCATGGAAGAGGATGCAGATTATACGCTTATTAAAACCCCGGACCTCAAAACTATTCTGCGCATTAATCGAGCTGGAAGCACTGCCGTGGGCTCTCAAGTATCCGTAGCCATTCGCCCTGAAAAGATTACCCTTCACAGAAAAAAACCCAAGGAAAAGTTTAATTATTCGGCAGGAATCGTATCCGACATTGCCTACATGGGAGATGTCTGCGTGTATTACATCGAGGTGGAATCCACCAATAAAATCGTCCAGGTAATGATGCCCAACTTTATTCGACAGGAATCCACCCCCATCACCTGGAATGATAAAATTTTCTTGTCGTGGCATGCCCAAAATGCCCTGATCCTATCAACCTGAGCGGACATCATGGCCCAGAAAAACTCTAAATTTTCTCCCACCTTTGATCGGATTCTTCAGAATAAATGGATAGGTCGGAATCTTTTGGTGGGAATCCCTTATTTTTGGATCATTGTTTTCTTTCTAATCCCCTTCGCCATTGTTCTTCAAATCAGCTTTTCCGAGGTTGTGGAAGGAATGCCGCCTTATAAGCCTTTGCTAGAGTGGGTCACAGATAAATTTCTTCACGTACACCTTAATCTTCACAACTACATCATGCTGTTTACGGATGATATTTATGGTTTTGCTTTTTGGCAGTCCATAAAGCTTGCCTCCATATGCACCAGTTTTTGTTTATTGATTGGATATCCCATGGCCTACTATATGGCGCGGTCCAGCGAGCGGATGCAGCCCTTGTTGTTACTCCTGGTGATGCTCCCCTTTTGGTCTTCCTTTCTGCTGCGAGTTTATGCCTGGATGGGTATCTTAGGAAACGGTGGGATTATCAACACCATTCTGCTTTCCTGGGGGATCATAGACCAACCCGTTTCCCTTTTGTATAACGACTTTGCCGTAGCCCTGGGGATGATATATTGCTACCTTCCTTTCATGATCCTTCCCCTCTACGCAACCCTTGTGAAGCTGGACATGTCCTTGTTGGAGGCCGCCTCTGATTTAGGATGCCAACCCTTTAAGGTTTTTCTTAGTATCACGCTCCCTCTATCAAAAACAGGGGTCATTTCGGGATGCATTTTGGTGTTCATTCCCTCCATGGGAGAATTTGTTATCCCAGAACTTTTGGGCGGATCCGAATCTTTCATGTTAGGCAAACTCATTTGGACAGAGTTCTTTAATAATCGTGATTGGCCCGTAGCTTCAGCTGTGGCCATCGTCATGATCATTCTGATGATCGTGCCACTTATTTTTGTGCAACGCTTCCATACCCAAGAAAAATCATGAGAAAAAATACATTAAAATTAGCAACTCTGATTTTGGGATATGCCTTCCTCTACATTCCCATTTTTACGCTGATCGTGTTTTCCTTCAACAGCTCAAAACAGGTAGTAGTGTGGGCGGGATTTTCCTTAAAATGGTATGGAGAGCTCTTTGAAAACACAGAACTTTTGAATGCCGCCTGGATCAGTCTTCGGATTGCTTTTATGTGCGCCACTTTCTCCGTTATTCTTGGCACACTGTCGGCCCTTATTTTAGTGAAATTCAAACGGTTTCGAGGCAAAAATCTTTTTCAAACCCTCATCATGGCCCCCCTTGTTATGCCAGAGATCATTACAGGTCTCGCTTTCTTGTTGCTATTTGTTAATATGGAGCGCCTCATTGGATGGCCCGCCAGCGGTGGCATTACAGCTCTCACCATTGCTCACACTACCCTTGCCATGGCTTATGTGACTTCCATCGTTTATTCTCAGCTGGTGAACTTTGATGATATCCTTATCGAGGCCGCCATGGATTTAGGAGCTTCTCCCTTAAAGTCTTTTTTTGCTATCACCCTACCTATTATAACCCCCTCCTTGGTAGCAGGATGGCTTCTGTCTTTTGTGCTGTCCTTAGATGATGTGGTGATCTCCAGCTTCGTGGCCGGCCCCCAATCCACAACCCTTCCCATGGTCGTTTATTCGAGTGTGAAATATGGCCTCACCCCTCAAATCAATGCCCTGGCTACCATCATTATTTCTTTCATCGCCTTGTGCATTATAATCGCCGCCATCCTTCATGCCCGCCACCAAAAGATGGTAAATCAGAACTAGTCTCTGTGAAGGAAATTTTAAATGAAGATATTTTAAGCATTTTTAGGCGAAAATGGTGCTGGATTTTGCAGGAATAGTTATTCATATTTCAAAAAATCCAGGGCCATTTCCAGGCAAAAAGGCTAAAACTAGGGCTTTTAAAATTTCCTTCACAGAGCCTAGGGTCTCTAAACAACGGAAGAATGCCGCCTTTGTAGGCGCGAATTTTCTCCAGCTGGAGGAACAAGATAAGCCATACCATCAACCTTTTTAGGGGTTTCTGTCATAACCGTAATCTCTCGAGTTTTTTTCTCTACCATCTCACCATCGACGTTGTCTAAATACTTACCCTCTCCCCTCTCTTTAATGTATGTTTGCACAATACGGCTTATTCCATTATTAGATATATCTAGCTTCTGCAAACCAATATTGGAGGGGAAGACCTCTGTTGCAAATACCATAGCCCCTCCATCCCCTATATAATTTCCTGAAAGGTTTAGGTCCCTAAGAGCCTGATTTGCTCTCAAGCCCTGAGCCACTGAAAAGGCACCCTCAATTCCTATCGTGTTGTTCGACACATCTAGTTTTTTCAGGCTAATGTGGTTAGGCAAGACTTCTGTTGCAAATGCCTTAGCTCCCACATCCCCTATGGAGTTCTCTGAAAAAATCAGATTTCTAAGAGCCCTGTTCTTCCCCAGACCCCGTGCCAAAGAAACAGCCCCCTCAGCCCCAATTTCATTGTAGTTAAGGTTTAACAGCAGCAATGTAACGTTTTGTTCGAGAGCTGACCCAAGAATAGCTGCTCCGCCATCCCCCACTCTATTTCCCGATAGACTCAGATGCGTCACATGTGAAGGAGAAAGCAAAAGTCCCTCCAAACAAAGGATGCCTTCGGTCTCCAAACTACAAAAATCTAGCATTAAGGAGGAAATATTGGAGGAAGAAAATTGGGGGACTACCCGAGAGATTTCCCTTCCTAAAAAGGCTCCGGCCAGATCCATAACCACCAGGCCAAGCTCCCTATCTCTGGAGAGAATGCCAGAAACGTATAAGGCAACTTCCTCCGGCTCTAGAAGACACTCCAAATCAACTTTTATTAAAGCTGCATCAAAAGGATCTAGAAGATTTAAATCTTCGGAGCTCAGAATCTTTGTAGATAAATACGTAAGAGGCTCCCCCTCTCCCTGCTCTCTTTTGGAAAGAAGAGCGTCTAGAACAGGGTGTTGGGCATTTATATAACATCTAAAATCATCCGATTCTTTCCTTAAATTTACCATAAGGTCCAAAACATCTTTTCCTTCCCACCCGGGAAAATCTGGATCGTCATTAGCATCTAGAGAGATTTTTTTGGCAAAGGCCATTGGGTTCGGCGATGGCGCACTTTCCACAACTATCTGGGGGATATCTACCCCATTATTTCCAGAAATAGGGGACAAGGAACGCTCATCATTTCTCCCGTCATCTAAACTTAGGGGAACAGCATTTATTTTAGGACACAAAAAGACCAAAACACAGATAACTGTGGAAAATTTTTTAAGCATGATTACCCCCATTTGTTATTATGGGGTCACCTTACTCCACTCTAAATCAATATGCAAGGGGTCTATTTAAGGGTTAAAAGAACCCCAGAGACAATCAGAACTGTTCCGAAAACAAAGCGCATTTCAAGGGTTTCATCGAAAAAATACCACCCTAACAAAGGAACAATGATGAAGGCCAAGGACATGAACATATAGGCTCGCCCTAAGGGCAAAAACTGGAGAGCTCCAATCCAACAGATGGTGGCGATGCCGTACAAAAACAGCGCCCCCAAAAACACGGGCTCAAAAACAAGGAGGAGCGGATTGCTCAGTGTGGAAAGAAGCCCTGCACTTTTTTTGAAAAGCACCTGGCCAATGCTCAACATCAAAACACAGCTAAAAAGAAAAACATAGACGATCATTATATCCCTACTCCTATATTGTCATTCTCAGAAAACTTCTACTACGAGTGAAACAAAGGTTGAGGCCAGCACGTGTACATAGACGTACATGAGGAGGCTGAGAGCCTGCAGTTTCGCGAAGTAATAGGTGTTTTATGGGAATGGTACACTTACTCCTCAGATGGTTTTTCAATATCTCTCAAAACTTTGGGATTACTGAAGAGTTGATCTACTTGCTTAAACTGGTCAAAGGAGGAATCCATATGAAAGAAAAGCTCTGGCACGTTTCGAAGGCGTACCTTTCTTCCCAAAAGACGTCGAATGTGGGGGGTCTCCTCAAGGAGCGCTTGCATGATGGCATCTTTATCCGCGCCTCCCAAAGGAATCACAAAAACATGGGCCTGCTTCAGATCAGGGGAAACCCGGGCTTCCGTTACCGTAATGGAAGCATCCCGCAGCTGCTGATGCCAAAAGGCGGTCTCATGGAAGATTGCCGCAAGTAACCGGCGAATCTCCTCCCCCACCTTGAGGCATCTTTGGCTCGGGCCGTGATCCATCTATCTTTTCTTAAGGCTAGATCCGGCATTAAACAAGTACCAGCAAAGGGCGCCAAACAATCCGGTTCCCAGGATAAGCTGGACAGCTCCAGGAAGAGGTCCTATGGGAATAAGGTTTTGCAAAGGTCCAAAAGAAACTATCAGGCTGGCTACTAGAACACCGACCAAGGCCTCTCCCGCGACAACACCTGAGGCTGTTAGAAGACCTTTTTGGCGAGCTTTCTCAGCTTCCATCTCAAAGTTCTGCCCCAATCTTGCCTTGTGCTTCGCCATTCTCTTTTCCGCAAGGTAATTGATAAGCCCCCCAATGAAAATCGGTCCGCTAACGGGCAAAGGCATATAAATTCCCACCGCAATGGTAAGCACAGAAATGGTATATTTGGATTTCTTAGCCTTCAAATAGGAGTCTATAAAAATGAAGAACACGCTAATAGCCGCCCCTATGGAGATAAGACTCCAGTCTAAAGACTGGTCAAATACGCCTCGCGCCACAGCCCCCATGAGGGCCGCTTTTGGCGCGGAGAGCACCTGAGATATCTCCATACCTTCCCGAGGGAACACATCTCCCATACCATACGCTTCAAACAAAACGTTCAACACAGGCGCCATGACGAGGGCAGAAATAACTGTTCCCACGATCATCATTACCTGTTGTTTCCAGGGCGTCGCTCCCACAATCTGCCCTGCCTTCAAATCTTGGAGGTTATCTAAGCTGATAACGGACATACTGGCCACGATGGATCCCAGCAATACAGAAACCGCTGCCATGGAGATCGCTGTGATTTGATTTCCAAGATAGGGAGCTACCAATATGAACAACACCAACGCCATGAACACCACACCCGTGATGGCAATGCCTGACACGGGAGAACAGGAAGACCCAATGGTCCCTCCCACATAGCCCATGATGACAGAGGCCAAGAATCCCAGGACTAAAACGAAAAGGGTGAGGATTCCCACAATACTCCAGTAGAATTGAGCAGACTCCACGAGCCCCTTGTCCCGAAGAAGACTATCAATCAAAAGGAATAACAAGGCTGATCCCATCAAAATTCCGATACCCACATAGGTGATGGGGATGTCACGCTCCGTTCTGAGGGTTGCAATATTGAGGTGTTTGTTCAGCCTTGATACTTTCAAAGCTTTAAAAGAAGCAGAAATAGCTTCTTTTATGATTCCCAGAAGAGGAATTACTGTCCAAACTCCTCCCACCACCATGGCCCCAATACCAATAATGCGGCACTTGGCTGCCCAAATTCCCATGGCAACATCCTCTAGGGGCACCCCTTCCGGAACACCTGCAGAGAAAGCGTAGATAGGCACACAAATATTCCACGTGATCATGGCACCTATCATAAGGCTGATCCCCACGGAAATGCCTGTAATGTATCCAGCGCCCATCATTGCACTGGCAAGTCCCGTACCATATCCACAGAAAGTACCTCCTATTTTATGGAAGTAACTTAGGCTTTCACCAAAAATGCCAAGCCCGGATTGCCCAAGCTTCAAGAGAGCTGCACCAACGCCTCCAATCAAAAGGTGATCAAGTCCAGATTTAACAGCCCCATCCCCAACTTTTAGGATTTCTGCTGCCGCTGTTCCCTCAGGAAATTTGAGGCCCGCATCAACTACTAGAGCTCTCCGAATTGGAATGGAAAACAGAACCCCAAAGATCCCACCTAGACAGAGAGTCAAAGCTGTCTGCCAAAAGTTGAATGTGGTCCAAAATCGCATCATCACCAAGGCCGGCAGAGTGAATACCGCCGCCGCCGCAAGGCACTCTCCCACGGATGCAGTCGTCTGAACAATATTGTTCTCAAGAATGTTGGACTTTCTAAAAAGTCTTAAGACTCCCATGGAAATAACTGCCGCCGGAATAGTTGCCGCCACGGTCATTCCCATCTTGAGTCCAAGATACGCGTTGGAAGCTGCCATGACGACCGCAAGAATCACACCGAGAATAAAAGCTTTAATCGAAATTTCCGGAAGATTTTTTGACGCGGGGATGTAAGGTTCAACACCCTTCGTAGCACGAGCTTTTTGTATCATTTTTTCCTCACCTAACTGAAAAATAAAAAATTTCCAACTCGCATACTATTCTTATGTTTATAAAAAATCTAGCACTTTATTGAATTTTCGGAATGTTAATCTTGTTTTCTCATCACATTTGACTAGCCAGAGGAAAATAATTATGATACCAACCTATTTTGTAAACAATTCTTAAGGAATGGATAGCCAATGAGTAATAAATCTGTTGAAGAAAAAATAAAGAAAGTTGTTATGGACAAATTCAAAATTGATGCGTCCAAAGTTGCAAACAATGCCCGCTTTACGGATGACATTGGGGCAGACAGCCTGGATTTGGCTGAGCTCATCATGTTATTCGAAGAAGAGTTTGAATGTGAGATCCCTCAAGCAGATGCTGAAAAGATCAAAACTGTCCAGGATGCCATCGATTACGTTAGCAAAAAGTCTGCTGAGTAGTCTCAAAGGTCCATCCCTTATGATTCTTTCATGAAGGCGAGCAAATGAAACGCATTGTCGTAACCGGCATGGGGATGGTAACACCTCTTGGTGTGACGGTTTCTCAGAGCTGGAATAATCTTATTGCTGGAAAATCTGGACTCGGACAAACCCAGCAATGTGATGTTTCTGATTTGGCATGCCAAATTTCTGGGGAAGTGAAGCTCTCTCAAGAGCCAGATGCCGCTGAAAAAGGTTACCTTAATCTTGATAACTTTATAGCCCCTCGAGACCAAAGCAAACTTGGTAAATGGGGCCTCTTTAGCGTTGCAGCAGCCGATGAGGCTCTCAAGGATGCGGGATGGAATCCTCAGACGGATCATGATCGGGAACGTACCGGCGTTTTGGTGGGAAGCGGCATTGGGGGGCTCGATGGAATTTACCAGGCCTCTGTAGCCTTGTTTGAAAAAGGCCCCCGTCGCGTTAACCCTTTCTTTATTCCCTCATGCCTTATCAACCTAGCCTCTGGAACCATTTCTATCAAATACGGTCTTCGGGGTCCAAATCATGCCGTTGTCACCGCCTGTGCCACGGGCGCTCATGCCATTGGAGATGCGGCTCGTATCATTCAGTATGGAGATGCAGACGTCATGGTAGCTGGAGGAACTGAAGCCGCCATTTGTCGCGTTGGTCTTGCGGGGTTCTCTGCTTTACGGGCTCTTTCCACGGGATACAATGATCGCCCCACAGAAGCCTCTCGCCCCTGGGACAAAGGCCGTGATGGCTTTGTTATGGGAGAAGGGGCTGGTGTCGTTGTTTTGGAAGAGCTAGAACATGCCAAAAAACGCGGCGCCAAAATTTATGCGGAGCTGGTGGGCTACGGTCTATCGGGAGATGCCTACCATATCACAGCCCCCCAAGAAGATGGGGATGGGGCTTACAGGGCCGTAAAAATGGCCTTGGAAAGAGCCAAAATTGATATCACCGATATTGGCTATATCAACGCTCATGGAACCTCTACGCCTGCGGGAGACATTGTAGAGATTCGGGCCATGAAGAGGTTGTTTGGATCCCACATTAAAAATATGACCATGTCTTCCACAAAGTCTGCCACAGGACACCTACTGGGTGCGGCAGGAAGCATGGAGGCCATATTTAGCATCATGGCTATGAGGGAGGGCATCCTGCCGCCCACCCTTAACCTCAGAGATCCCGATCCTGAAGCTGAAGGATTGGATCTTGTTCCTTTAAAAGCTAAAGAAAAAAAGGTAGACTATGTCTTATCGAATTCTTTTGGTTTTGGCGGAACGAATGCATCAGTTATCTTTAAGAGATTTTCATAGAATCTATAGCGTTCAGGCAAAATCCCTTTTTCTAAGCGTTGCCACGGCTTTGTATTTCCTATTAGGAGTTTACGGGCATATGCACGCACCGGGCCCTGGTTCCGAGGCCTCTCTCTTCAGGGTTTGCCGCGGACAAAGTGTTCACATCATCAGCCAGAATCTTTATGACCAAGGCATTATCCGATCTCCTTTTTTGTTTAAAATTTATTTAACCATTAAGCGGAGAGATCGAGCTCTCCAAAGAGGATCTTACCTTTTTGAACCCCGTGCTTCTGCTGCCTTTGTAAGCGATAGTATCCTGGGAGGATTTGGTATTTCCTATATGGTGACCATTCATGAGGGGCTTACCAATCAACAGGTCATAGAAACTTTAAATACTTTTGATTTTTTGGAGAAAGATGAGTTTGACTCCCCTCCTGAAGGAATGCTTTTTCCTGATACCTATAAAGTAGAGGGAGGAACTCCTTATTCTGCTTTCCTAGGTCGTATGTTTCATCGAATGAATGAAGTTTTGGATGATATCTGGACCAAACGGGATCCAAACCTCTACTTAAAAACACCTGAGGAGGTTTTGGTTCTCGCTTCTATCGTTGAAAAAGAAACACGGGTTCCCTCCGAGCGAGCCTTAATTGCAGGCGTCTTTATCAATCGGCTTCGCAAAGGAATGAAAATACAATCAGATCCTACCACCATTTACGGTCTAACCAATGGGAATGGGAAATTGGATCGGCCCCTTCTGCTCAAAGATTTAACTCATCGCAGCAAGCATAATACGTACTGGATTCCGGGGCTGCCACCCACCCCCATTTGCAACCCAAGTTTTGCAGCTCTCCAGGCTGCAGCTCATCCCGCAAAGACAAAGTATTTATTCTTTGTGGCTGATGGCATCACGGGGGGACATGTTTTTGCGGAACATTATAAAGATCATCTCAAAAACATTGAGCAGATGAAAAAAAATAGGACAGCCCTTTCGTGACAAAGATAAAGTCCATCTCCGTTTATTGCGGCTCTTCGTGCAAGATTGACAAAAAATATCATGCTCCCACCCGAGAGCTAGGAGCCCTTCTGGCTCAAAAAGGATTTCGACTCGTTTATGGAGGCGGGGACACGGGCCTCATGGGGACCATCTCAAATTCTTTTATGGATGCGGGTGGGAAAGCTCTTGGAATCACAACAGACTATCTTGAAAAATTTGAGGGACGAAATCCCCGCGTTAAAAACACAAAAATTGTGAAGACCATGGGGGAACGTATCAATCTTCTCTTTCAAGATGCCGATGCGTTTATTGTTTTGCCCGGGGGATTTGGAACTTTAGAGGAATTGTTTTCGGTGCTGGCCCCCAAGCAAATTGGGCTTCATAAGAAGCCCATTGTCATTGCGAATTTTTTCGGGTACTGGGATCCTTTGAGGCATTTATTAACCCGCACCATAGAAGATGGCTTTGCTTCGGAAGAAGATAAAAAACTCTATGCCTTTGTGGACAAAATAGAAGACCTCATTCCCACATTGCTTTCCTTTCCCCCTCCTCAGGAAAAGCTCCCTCAGAGAAGTGGTGCAAGGAGGATTAGGCTGCCCTTTCCTTCTTGGCTGCCCTTATGCTGAAGGGAATTGAGGCTAAATAAAAGACGCCGCCTAAGGTAAGTGTGGCCCAAGGAAAAGCGATGACACTGGCCGTCCCAATACCCACCCCTATAAAAATAGGAAGAATCCAAACTTTGGGAACACGGCCATTTTTAAGGGCAAAGGTGGGAATACGGCTAATTAACAGACAAGAAACTAGGCTCAGTTCAATGCCATAGAGGAGCGGTGGAACCTTAAAGGAATCTTCCAATTGAAATTGAGTCATCATGGGCATGAGAGCAAGGAGAGCCCCAAAGGGAGCAGACACCCCCACAAAAAAATTTGATTTCACAGGGCTATCAATTAGGGTATTAAATCGAGCTAACCGCAGCACCATACAGATGACATAAAACAGGACAAAAGGCCATCCACCGCGCCCCAAATCTTTCAAGGCATAAAGGTAAATTACAATTCCCGGCACAATCCCAAAATTACAAAAATCGGCAAAGGAATCCAAATCAGCACCAAATTTACTGGTACTTCCCAACATACGCGCGATGCGGCCATCCATTCCATCCAAAACAATGGATACAAAAATTAGGACAACGGCAATTTCCCAACGGCCCTCTAAGGCAAATCGAACGGCAGTGAGTCCCGCGCATAAGGCTGTGAGTGTTAAAAGATTAGGGATAAATTTTTGAAAAGGTAGATCCATCAGTTTCGGCTTGAGCCTAGACGCAGAAAGTGTTTTTTTCTTCCGCAATGCCATTATCTAACTTTTCCTTGCCGGGCGCCTTCCTTTGAAATTAGGTCCGCCAGAACAGTTTCTCCCGCCACGGTCTTTTGTCCTTCAATCACTAGGGGTTCTGCCCCTTTAGGAAGAAACACATCCACTCGACTTCCAAATCGAATAAGACCAAATCGTTCGCCCGCTTTAACGGACTGGCCTTCTTTAATATCGCACCGAATACGGCGTGCGATCAACCCTGCAATTTGGACAAATCCGATTTTCTGCTTTTTGTTCGTTTCCACAACAAACAATTGCCGCTCATTATGCTCGCTAGATTTCTCTAAAGATGCATTCAAGAATTTTCCCTTATGATAGTAAATAGTACGAATAACACCATCAATGGGGATGCGATTCACATGCACATTGAAGACGTCCATAAAAATACTGATACGAATTCTTTTTTCCGATCCTAGCCCCATCTCTTTAGGTGGCGTCACTTTGGTGATCAGTTGGACAATCCCGTCAGCTGGACTGATTACAAGGCCTTCCCGCGTCGGAGTGACCCGCTCTGGATTTCTGAAAAAGTAAAGACACCAACAAGTAAGGACAAACCCTATCCATCCGAGGATAGGGGAAACCCACCCCAAAAGAAGAGCAATAACGCCAAAAATGGCGGCAAAAAGATATCCTTCCCTATGGATGGGCGTACGAAATAGCTGAAACACGTTTAATTCCTGATTCGTTTAATTCTCCTTATTTATAGTCTGATAGCCTCATTTTTGTAAAGACTTTTTAAGTGTGGATTCATGTTATTTAAAATCAATAGTTTGTTTAAATTTATATTGTTTAATATTTATCGTTTAATTATTTAATAAATCTGTAAAAAAATATTGATATTTATTTATTATTAGAGTAATTTCCAAAAATATTATAGAAATAGGAAACAAAAACAATGAAAAAATACATTTATTCGTCAGCTTTTTATTTAGTTTTATTATGTCAATGTTCTTATTCTTCTTTATCAGAAGAACATTCTGAACACCTTCAAAAGCGCCAAAGAGCCACGCACTGTGCCGCAGCTGCAGATGTGCGCCCGCCCGTTGCCTCAATTTCTCCCCTGCAGAGAGTTCTATTCGCAGAAGATCCTTCTGCAAGTCTGGTAGACTCTTTTAGTCGCATGTCCATAGATTCTAGAAACCCTTTCCCTCGCAGGCCGAGCCTTCTTTCCCAAGGAGCCCATTTACCTCTAGCCCTTTCACGAGGGGAGTCCCATGAAGACCTCCACGAAGGTTTGCCGCTCAGCGAAGAGGAATCTTCCCTTTTTTCCGTACTTCCTGATCCAAGGCTTTCAGGAAGAGGTTGTTCTCTCGAGTCCTCTATTCTCAGTCAACCTCCCGCCCCTGAAGCGCCAGGTTTCTTTTTTGAAAATTTGCCAGAACCCATGGCAGAAGGCTTCATATATAGGAAAAGATCCGCATCGCGCCAAAAGAACTCCCCCCCAAAAAGGCAGGAGTTTTGCTCAGAGGACCTTGCTGGTAATATTACAGAGATTTTTTTTCGTGACCGCAACGAAGACAAGGAAGAGGCAGAAAGAAATAAAAAAAATGCTCTAGCTTTCCCCATAGTCAGCGTGGAAACCTTACGGGCAGCCAATCGACTTCCCCTCAAACAATCCTACTCCGCAAGTGCATCTCCGGAATCAAGGCGTAGCACAAAGCTCCATCAAGACCAGAGTTCACGCACACCATAGAATTCTCAAATAACTGAATGTCTATTTGAAATAATTCCTCAAATGAAAAAATGTTTCACGAGTTGTTTAAAAAACTTCTTATGGAGCATTTTTTCATTTATGTTTCTAACAAATACTTGATTTATAAAATTTATTAATTTAAATATCCTATCTATGAAATATTTTTAAAAAATTTCAACAATAAGGGTATAACACAATGCATATAATTTCTTCTTTCTTTTGTTTTTTATTAATATTTTTATCCTTTAATTCAAACTCTTCTTGTGGATACAAAGAAGAAATGGAGAAAATTCCTTACAAACCATCTCCTTTACGTAAGGTTTTATCTCACGTAGACCTTAGTATAGAGGGACCTTTAAGAGAGCAACTAGCTGAAGTGTCCTTAAACGACTCCAGGAAAAGAAAAGCGGAGGCTTTGCAAAGCATGCCCAAGCGGCATTCTCCAGAATAGAGCTCTTGCCTAAGTCATCTCAGAAAGTAAGTTAAAGGGAAACGAGGTTTCTTCTTTCCCGAATAGTAGACCTTCTGATCCTGCTTTGGTCTCTCAATCGTCTCCTCCGTCGCATCTATCAGCTGCTCTAAATCTTCTTGTTTTAAGGTACGTGTCTTGGGGATCTTAAAGACTTCCTCTATTAAAGGTTCAAGCCTTTGAATTAACCGACAAACTCGAGATTCATCGAGCCCAAACACAAACCCCACAAACAGTTGCGTGGTATAACTCCGATAGTACAAAAGCACCATCAGAATGATCTCTTCCAGCTCAAACTTAAAATTCTGGCCAGGCCGTTTGTATGTTCCTAATACCTTCTTCTCCCATAAAGGCTGCACTCGAGATACGATAAAATCTACCTCCTCAGGCCTTACTCCGAATAATCTTAAAAAAGCTCTTGGACGTTCCCGTAATTTTGTATGACTGATTCCCATAATGCCTCGGTTCTCACTGAAGTTCATGGTTCCTTCACTTCTGAGTCATTTTCAAAACTATTTGCAGAGCACGGAGAATTTTTAGAAAAAAATATTCGGCAGGGGGTTGTTTTTTATCCACATCATTCCTATATGAAAAGATACCATAGAGTTTTTGATGATAAAGGATATATAAATTGAAAAAATTAATTGTTAGTTTAGGAATCGTTTTTTTATACAGCAATCTCTTTGCTGCAGCGGCCGACGATATACGTGGGCAATCTGCCTCCATACCCCAACAGGCCCTTCTTCCCCAGACAACCAGTCGATTAACAGGGCTTCCTGAGGAAGTTATCCGTCATATATTTGACTTTTTACCTTCTGCAGATCAGGAAGTTTTTCGAGAACTTAACCGCCAGGCTCGTCAAATACTTCCTACTGCTCTTACCCTCGATATGAAAACCGCTCAAGACACCG